>JAVRPG010000075.1:0-3716 GCA_032162325.1 Mycobacterium sp.
CCGGGCCAGTTCCAGGTGGGCCAGACCGGTAAGACCGTGTCGCCGCAGCTGTACATCGCGCTGGGCATCTCCGGAGCGATCCAGCACCGCGCCGGCATGCAGACGTCGAAGACGATCATCGCGGTGAACAAGGACGAAGAGGCGCCGATCTTCGAGATCGCCGACCTCGGCATCGTGGGCGACCTGTTCAAGGTCGCGCCGCAGCTGACCGAGGCGGTCAAGGCCCGCAAGGGCCGAGTTTTCGCGGTTCGCGCGTGATTCGGCGCGTTCTGGGCCCCCCGCTTTGCGTGGGGAGTGTGTTTTTGCACACCTGAGCGCGCCCAATTCGTCATTTAGCGTGCACGAACACGACACGCAGGCGTTGGAGTCCCGCTGTCCGGCTGGGCGACCGTGCAGCCATGAGCACTGCTTCTGTCCTCATAGCCGCTGATACGGAAAGCGACCTGCCGGCGGGCACGCCGGGGCCGCGCTACACCCTGCTTCTGTCCACCGACCCTGCGCTCATCGATGCCGCGCAGCGCCTTCGTCACGATGTGTTCACCTCCGAACCGGGATTCGCGCTCGAGGGCGCGAGCGACGGACGGGACGCCGACCGCTTCGACGAGTTCTGTGATCACCTGCTCGTCCGCGAGGACAACTCCGGCGAGCTGGTCGGCTGCTACCGGATGCTGCCACCGCCCGGCGCCATCGCCGCCGGGGGCCTTTACACCGCAACGGAGTTCGACGTCGAGGGGCTCGACCCGCTGCGGCCGTCGCTGGTCGAGATGGGCCGCGCGGTGGTGCGTGAGGATCACCGCAACGGTGGTGTGGTGCTGCTGATGTGGGCGGGCATCCTGGCCTACCTGGACCGCTGCGGCTACGACTACGTCACCGGCTGCGTGTCCGTGCCGGTACAGGGCGCCGAGGACGAAGCGCCCGGCAGCCAGATCCGCGGCGTGCGTGATTTCGTGCAGCGACGCCACGCCGCCCCCGCGGAGTTCACCGTGTACCCGTATCGGCCGGTGAAGGTCGACGGCAAGGGCCTCGATGACATCGCTCCGCCCGCCCGGGTGGCGGTGCCGCCGCTGATGCGCGGTTACCTGCGGCTGGGCGCGCAGGTGTGTGGCGATCCGGCCCACGATCCCGACTTCGGGGTCGGTGATTTCCCGGCCCTGCTGGACAAACGCCAGGCCGACACCCGCTACCTGCGCAGGCTGCGTTCGGTGGGGGCGGCGGCCGCCATGGCCGACGGGATCGTGCAGTGACCACCGACCATCCCTGGCTGCCGCGGGCGTCCTGCGACGCCAGCTGCATCACCGCCGGGGCAGCCGCGGCCAGCCAGCCGGTGGTCGTCGCGTGGCGCGTTGCGATGCGGGCCACCTTCGCGTTGCTGCTGCTGTCGGCGACACCGCTGCTGGCCATTCCCATGCCGGGTCGCTCCCACATCCAGCGGGGCTACTGCCGGCTGATGCTGCGCTGCCTGGGCGTGCGAATCACCGTGTCCGGTGGGCCGATTCGCAACTTGCAGGGCGTGCTGGTGGTCAGTGGGCACGTCTCCTGGGTAGACATCTTCGCGATCGGCGCGGTCATGCCCGGCTCCTTCGTTGCCCGAGCCGACCTCATCGAGTGGCCCGCACTCGGGATCGTGGCCCGCTTGATGAAGGTGATCCCGATCGACCGCGCCAACCTGCGGCGCCTGCCCGACGTGGTCGGCACAATCGCGGGCCGGCTGCGTGCGGGCCAAACGGTCGTCGCGTTCCCCGAGGGCACCACCTGGTGCGGCCTGGCGTACGGCGCGTTCCGGCCTGCCATGTTCCAGGCCGCTGTCGACGCAGGCAGGCCGGTACAGCCGCTGCGGCTGACCTACCACCATCGCGACGGCAGGCCGTCGACCGTGGCTGCCTACGTCGGCGACGACACGCTGCTGACGTCCATCCGCCGGCTCATCACCGCCCGGCGCACGGTCATCCACGTGCAGGTCCAGTCGCTGCAGCTGCCAGGAACCTCCCGGCGGGACTTGGCGGCGCGCTGCGAAGCCGCGGTCCGCGGCGACGTATCGCGGCGCGGTCACGGTCACGCCCTGGTGGCCTGACCTCAGAATCGGAACGGCCGATCCATGGCCGCTACCATGGAACGGTTATGACCTCGCACAAGACGGTCTACCTCGATCACGCCGCCACCACCCCGATGCACGCCGCTGCCATCGAGGCGGTGACCGCTGTGCTGGCGACGGTTGGCAACGCGTCGTCGCTGCACGGCACCGGCCGCGTTGCGCGACGCCGGATGGAGGAGGCCCGCGAGTCGCTGGCGCAGATGCTCGGCGCACGGCCGTCGGAGGTGATCTTCACCGCGGGCGGCACCGAGAGCGACAACCTCGCGGTCAAGGGCATCTACTGGGCCCGACGCGATTCGTCGCCGCAGCGCCGCAGGATAATTACCACCCCCATCGAGCACCATGCCGTTCTCGATGCGGTGCAGTGGCTCGCCGAACACGAAGGCGCAGAGGTCACCTGGCTGGCGGTTGGTGACGACGGCTCCGTCGCGCCCGCCGCGCTTCGAGAAGCGTTGCAGGCCCACGACGACGTCGCGTTGGTGTCGATCATGTGGGCCAACAACGAGGTCGGCACCATCATGCCGATCTCCGAATTGGCAGCCATTGCAGCGGAATTCGACGTGCCGATGCACAGCGACGCGATCCAGGCGGTCGGCCAGATTCCGGTCGACTTCGCGGCGAGCGGGCTCTCGGCGATGAGCGTCGCAGCCCACAAGTTCGGCGGCCCGACGGGCGTCGGCGCGCTGCTGTTGCGTCGCGATACCAGCTGCGTGCCGCTGCTGCACGGCGGTGGCCAGGAACGCGACGTCCGTTCCGGCACACCGGATGTCGCCGGGGCTGTCGCAATGGCCGCCGCCGCGAAGGTGGCGATCGAGAGCTTGGCGGCCAACAGTGCTCGCGTGCAGACCCTGCGCGACCGATTGATTGACGGCGTGCTGTCGACGATCGACGATGTGTACCTCAACGGCGCCACCGGTGATGCGCGCCTTCCCGGCAACACCCACTTCACCTTCCGCGGCTGCGAAGGCGATTCGCTGCTGATGCTGTTGGACGCCAAGGGCGTCGAGTGCTCGACGGGCTCGGCGTGCACCGCCGGTGTCGCCCAGCCGTCGCATGTGCTGCTCGCGATGGGCGCCGACCCGGCCAGCGCCCGCGGCTCGCTGCGGTTGTCGTTGGGCCACACCAGCACCGAGGCGGACGTCGACACCGCGCTGGCGGTACTGCCCGCCGCGGTTGAGCGGGCGCGCCAGGCTGCGCTCGCCAGCGCGGGAGCGGCCAAGCAATGAGGGTGCTCGTCGCGATGAGCGGCGGCGTCGACTCGTCGGTCGCCGCGGCGAGGATGGTCGACGCGGGTCACGACGTCGTCGGCGTGCACCTGGCGTTGTCTGCCGCGCCGGGCACGCTGCGCACCGGATCGCGTGGCTGCTGCTCGAAAGAGGATGCCGGCGACGCCCGGCGCGTCGCCGATGTGTTGGAGATCCCCTTCTACGTCTGGGATTTCGCCGATCGCTTCAAAGAAGACGTGATCGACGACTTCGTCGCGTCGTACGAACGCGGCGAGACCCCGAATCCGTGCGTGCGGTGCAACGAGCGAATCAAGTTCTCCGCGTTGGCGGCTCGCGCGTTGGCGTTGGGATTCGACGCGGTAGCCACAGGCCATTACGCGCGGCTGTCCGACGGCCGC
>JAVRPG010000076.1:0-4224 GCA_032162325.1 Mycobacterium sp.
CAGTTCCGCGCAAAAGCCTGTGTCCAACTCGCGCCCCCTATACGCCGGCCGCCGTCCGCTCAGTCATCAGGCTCCCCGCGGACTTATCTCAGGAGAAAAAGGCGCCCCTGATTTTGACGACACTTGATACCTTAACGACGCGTCATCGGTGGGTTTGCTTCCGCTCGCCTTTTGGACACTCACCTGCCCCAGGTCTCGCCTGGGACTTTTCTTCCGACGCTAACCACCACGTCTTTTGAACGCAGCAGCTCAGACCGGTTTGGGACCCGCTCCTGAAAGCCGATCCCGATGGGCCTACCATCATCTTTCACGCAGCTGTACGGTACGATTTTTAGCTCATAGCGAACTCCTTTCGTGCCTCTGCAGCACACCCTTCTTCTTGGTATCGATCGAGATCACCGGTTGACCGGCTGCCTGGGTGACGACCACGGCGGCGTTGATATGCTCGAACTGTGCGTCACGGTCAGGATTGCTGCCGCCACCCAAGGTCTTACGGTTCATCTGCCGACGGTATTTCAGCCGGCCCAGCAGTTTGGGGATGCTGCTCTTCTTGATCTTATGCCCCATCGCGCACAACGCCGTCGCCAGCTTCGCGTGCCTCTTCGACACCCACAACAGCGGGCGCATCGGATCCCCATTGGTCGCGGGTTCCAGCAACCGGCGCAGGTGTTCCAGCAGAGTGGGGTCGGTTGCGGTCAGTGCCGGCCGCCCGCTAGCCGGTCGCCGCACCACGCCAGGTAACCCACTCGAATCAGCCAGATCCTTCAGTCCACGGCCAATCGTGCTGCGGGCGATCCCGGTCGCCCGAGACGTCGCGGCGATCCCGCCGTGGCCGGGCTGTCTTGGCCCTCCGCCGCCGCGAACAGACGGCGAGACCGTTCATTCAAACCGCCGCCAACCGCGCCGAACCGTTCGCGAATCGCTGATCCATCTACCATCCGGCGAGGCTAGCCCGCACTTGGCCGCGCCGGAATCTCCCACCTGTGAAATATCTACCCGCGCAACCTGACCCGATTCGTTCAATTGTGGGCGTCGCCTAAGAGCCCAGATGGAGATGGGACTCCCCGTCCCCGTCATGCCCAGACTTGATCCGGGAATCGAAGCGAAATGACGAGGCCGCGCAATGTAAGCAGGTCAACGGTCGAAACCCAGATTTGGCATCCCGCGGCTTTCCCCGCACAGTAGCGGGAGGGAGGAACCGACAATGCCAGCACAACACCAAGCCGCCATCGTCACCGGAGCCGCCAGTGGGATGGGGCGCGCGATGGCCCTGAGTCTGTCTGAAGCCGGGTTCGATGTTGCTGCCGTCGATCGCAATGCCGCGGGACTGGGCACCTTGCCCGCCCCGATCAAGCCGGTTGCCGCCGATCTCTCGCAGCCGGACTCGTTCGACAAGATCGTGGCGGAAACCCTAAGCGCATTCGGGCGGATCGATGTCCTGGTCAACAACGCCGGCATCGGCCAGGCGGGAATCCGCGCCGACCAGCGGCGCAACCCAATCCGTTTCTGGGAGGTGACGCCGGAGCAGTGGAGCCGGTTCCTGACGGTCAATGCGACGGCACCGATCATGATGTCCCGCGCCGTGCTGCCGCAAATGTTGAAGGCGAACCGGGGGCGGATCATCACGGTTACCACCAGCCTGGGGACGATGGTGCGGCAGGGCTACCTGCTGTACGGGTCCAGCAAGGCGGCGGCGGAGTCCGCTATGGCGGTGCTGGCGGCGGACCTCGCCGGCACCGCGGTCACCGCCAATGTGCTGGTGCCGGGCGGGGTGACCGACACGCCGTTAGTGGGCGACGCGGGGGACCGGTCAAAGATGTTGCGGCCGGAGATCATGTTGCCGCCGCTGCTGTGGCTGGTGTCCGACGAGGCGGCGGCTGTCAGCGGCCGACGTTTTATTGCGGCAGATTGGGATACGCGGCTGTCGCCGGCTCAGGCGGCGGAGGCCGCGGGCGCGCCGGTCGCGTGGCTGAGCATCGCGCGAATGCCGATTGAACCGACCTAGTGGATGATTGTCGCAAGTTGTTGCAGCAACCATGCTCCGACACTTCTTTTGACCGCGGCGATTCACGTCTGAGGTCGATGCAACCTCAGACGATCGCGCCCACTACCAGCCCGCGATGACGTTGACTCTTCGACGGGCCCGGATGTTTCGACATCGTCATCCCCGGACCTGACCCGGGCAAGCCCCGGGGATGACGATGAACGGGCGGTGGCGTCCGGCCCCTATGGGACCCGCCCGACCATGCAGTGAGCCTAAGCCGCCGCGCGCAAATCCTCGGTTGTCGCCGCCTTGATCATGTCGGCGCCTTTTTCAGCGATCATGATCACCGCAGCATTGGTATTGCCCGAGGGAACCGTCGGCATGACCGATGCATCCACGACGCGCAGCCCCGCGATCCCATGCACCCGAAGCTGGTCATCGACGACCGCCATCAGGTCCGGCCCCATCCGGCAGGTGCCGATCACGTGATAGGTCGTCTGGCCGTTTTCGCGGGCGAACTGCAGCCACTCGGCGTCCGTCTGCACCTTGTCGCCAGGGTTCATCTCGTAGGCGCGATACTTGTCCAGCACCCGGTTGCCGATGATGCTGCGGCCGATCTTCATGCCGTCCACCAGCACGCGCTGATCGATCGGGTCGGCCAGATAGTTCGGCCGGATCGCCGGTGAAGCTTCCCAGTCGTTGGACTTGGCATGGATCGAGCCCTTCGACTCCGGCCGGCACTGATAAACCGTCAGTGTCATCCCCGGCTCGGTTTCCAGGTCGCGCTTTTGGGCATTGCCGTAGCTGGCATGGGCGAAGTGAAACTGCACGTCGGGTTCCTCAAGCTCGGGCCGGGTCTTGACGAAGCCGAAGGCGATGCCGGCGGTGAACGTCAGGATGCCGCGCCGCTGAGTGTAGTATTTGAACACCTCCTTAGCCAACGCGATGCCGCGGCTACGCTCGTTCAGCGTCACCGGCAGTTTCACCCGCCAGTTCATTCGCGGTGCGTAGTGATCACGGTAGTTCTCGCCCACACCGGGAAGCGCATGGGCGACCGTGATACCGAGCGGTGAAATGATATCGGGGTTGCCGATACCGGAGAGTTCCAGGATATGCGGCGACTTCACCGCACCGGCACACAGAATGACCTCCCGGTTGGCGCGGGCTTCCTTGCTCGCCCCACCCTGGGTATAGGCGACGCCAACGGCGCGCTTGCCCTCCAGCAGCACCTTCGTGGTCAGCGCTTCGGTCTCGATCTTCAGGTTGGGGCGGTGCTTGACGGGATCGAGATAACCGCGCGAACAGGACCAGCGCTCACCGTTCCTCTGGGTGACCTGGAAATAGCCGAAACCCTCCTGGTGGCCGTTGTTGTAGTCCTTGTTGCGGCGGAAGCCCTGATCCACGGCGGCGTCGATGAACGCGTCCAGTAGTTCCGCACGCTCCCGCATGTACTCCACGTTCAACGGCCCGCCACGCCCGCGCGAGCCGTCGCCGCCGGGGGCGAAGTTCTCTGCCTTGCGGAAGTACGGCAGCACCGAATCGTAGCCCCAGCCGCGATTGCCGAACTGCGACCACGTGTTGTAGTCGAGCGGGTTGCCGCGGACATACAGCATGCCGTTGATCGAACTCGACCCGCCCAATGTCCGGCCGCGCGGGATCGGGATCCGGCGGTTGGCGGCGTTCGGTTCCGGCTCGCTTTCGAAATTCCAATTGTATTTCGGGTTGTTGAGCAGCTTGGTGAAGCCGGCCGGGATGTTGATCCACATCGAGTTGTCCTTTGGCCCGGCTTCCAGCAACAGCACCGTGGTGCGGCTGTCCTCTGAAAGCCGGTTTGCCAGCACACAGCCTGCGGACCCCGCCCCCACGATGATGTAGTCGAACTCGGCCATCGTCTCATCCCTCGTTTATGACCATGCTATAGCCGGGCCGGTGCGCAACCGAAAGCCGCTTTCGCGGCGGCGGGGGGTGTGGCAAGGAGGCCGCGCGATGGGGGCCATGTCGAAATTTTCCTTCCGGTCCCTGCTGCGGCACGGGACCGGGAAAGCCTGGGACAGGCAGTGGCGGGACGCCCGGCCGAAGGCGTCGTACGACGCGGTGATCGTGGGCGCCGGCGGACACGGTCTGGCGACGGCCTATTATTTGGCGAAGGAGCACGGCATCCGCGATGTCGCGGTGCTGGACAAAGGCTGGCTGGGCGGCGGGAACACAGGGCGCAACACCACCGTCATCCGGTCGAATTA
>JAVRPG010000077.1:0-7212 GCA_032162325.1 Mycobacterium sp.
CACCATCACCGACTACAGCGTGTGGGAAGTCGCCCAGTTACTGCGCTTGCCGCTTTCGGGACCCTATGTGGTCATTGCGGCCGAGTGTCCGACTTTGGGCAAACAGGCGCTTCCTGGAATCAGCGCCAAGCTGCGCGGCGTCGACATCTTCTCCGCGTGGCGCCTGCTCCCCGACATTCAGGTCGGCATCGCCCAGGTCCCATCCAGCAGCAGACGTGACACGATGCTCGAGCTCATCGAAAGACAAGCCATCAAAAGGGTAGGGGTCAGCCCCCAGTTCCATGAGTTAACCGACACCGCGCAAGCACTCCGCTACGCTCGCGTCGCGTTGAACGCCCGCAGCAGCAAGAACGGCGGTGTGACCGTGTTCGACAACTCTGTGCTCGCTGTTGCCGCCGTCAGCGCACCCGAAGTAACGAAGAAGGTGGCAACCGTCATCCTGGGCCAGTTCGATGACCTGCCAAGCGAAGAAAAGGATGTCCTCTTCGATACCTTCAGGGCGTGGCTTGCCAACAAGGGCTCGGTCACCAATGCCGCCGCCCAGCTGTACGTTCACCCGAACACTGTCCGGCACCG
The DNA here is from genome assembly GCA_032162325.1 of Mycobacterium sp. Lineage (GTDB taxonomy): Bacteria > Actinomycetota > Actinomycetes > Mycobacteriales > Mycobacteriaceae > Mycobacterium. The sequence goes on from JAVRPG010000077.1 coordinate 577, forward strand.
TCTGCACCGCATCGAGCGGCACACCGGTCGGTCGCTCGCGGTGCCTGATGAACTCGCCGAAATGTGCCTGGCGTTCGAGGTCCGCGAAAACATGCCCACACCATAGGGTCTCGGCACACAGGGATTGTTGGCGATCGACGACGCTTCCTACGTCTTATCGAAGATCGAAATCGCCGCATGGGGACCGACACTGAACAAGCACCACTGCGCAGTGCCCGCCGCACTCGGGGTCAACGGCATCCTCGGCGCACGCTTCGCAACCGGCCTGTTTCGCGAGTCCAACCTCCACATCCCCGACGACCAATACCTCAACGAATGGACCGCAGTCCTCGCCGCCCGCATCGAAACGCACCCTTGAGCTGTAAAGCGGAAGGAATAGCGGATACGCGCACCGAACTTATCGGGCATCTCGACGGAGATCTCCAAATACATTGAAGCACAACATGATAACGAAAACGGCGTACTTTTTGATGGATATTAGAGATTATCCATGCTCGGTGATGCCAGATGCGCTGTGCTGCTGGGTCTTTCATCTCCCACCGACGCTGGACTATGCGTGCACTACGTCTGCCTGGTCGCCCGCCTCGGAGGCGAAGAAATCCCAATCGTTTTTATGCCCGCGCGACCAGGCCATGACGTTGATGCTCGATCCGCCGCCCACCACCTTGCCCATGCCGTAAGGAATGGAGCGGCCATTGAGGTGGGGGTTGGGTAGGGCAGCGAAGTTCCAGTCCCGCTCGCTGCCCAGGTTGGCAGGCCACTGTTCGGCTCGCATGACAGCGGGTACGTCGTCCTGGCCGCCGGCCTCCAGCAACAGCACGCTGACGTCGGCGTTTTCGGCGAGACGACGCGCCACCACCGAGCCCGACGAGCCCGAGCCGCAGACAACGAAGTCGTACTGCGACCTTAGATCAGCACCAAGCTGCCTCTGATTGCGGTGCACGCGTTCGGCGAACTCGGCTGCAGCAAGGTCTGTTTCGTCGAGGTTGGCGTTCATATCCTCATCTCAATCCGATTTTGGTGGAAATGTTGTGCCGCTGAATCGGCTGTGGGAGTGCAGTATTGGCGCGAGGGCGTCAGCGGTTCTGGCGCCGGGACCCCTCCGGTGTTGCTGAGGCGATGAGGTCTGCGGCCTTTGCGGCGATCAGAAGGCTCGGCGCAAGGGTCTGTCCGCGGATCGCGGTGGGCATGACCGACGCGTCGGCGATGCGTAGCCCGTGGACTCCGCGGACCTCGAGGTGCGGTGTGACGACGCTTGCTGGATCGCGGCCCATCCGGCAGGTGCCCACCGGATGGTAGATGCTCTGCGAGTAGTTGTTCAGCGCCTCGACGAGGGTTTCCTCACGAGGGTCGGGTGCGCCGAGCGGACGGGTCATCGACCCGAGCAGGGTTTTGAGCGCCGGCGCCTCGGCGATCTTCGCGCAGATCCGCAGGCCTTCCATCATCGCAGCGCGGTCCAACCCCCCGCGGTCGGAGAGATAGCCCGGGTCGATGATCGGTTTGGCCGTCGGGTCCGCCGACCGCAACAAGATGCGACCGCTGCTTTGCGGGTTGAGCAGGATCGGCCCGAACATCTCCGCATGCCCGTAACGGTCACCGAGCCGCTTGTCGAAGACGGGCGCGGGCTCGAAGACGAGCTGAAGGTCGGGAAGCGCCAGCTCCGGGCTGGTGCGCACGAAACCGTACGCCCCGGCGGCCGGCGAGGCGAGCGCGCCGCGGCGCCGGATTAGATAGTTCATGAGCTCCGCGAGTCTGTCAGCCGCGAAGAGGGTGTCGTTTCGGGCATCGAAGCCGAGCACGGCGACGAGGTGGTCGCGCATATTTTTGCCGACCTCCGGCGAATGGTGGACCACATCGATACCGTGGCGCCGAAGCTGCTGGTGGTCGCCGATCCCGGAAAGCATCAGCAACTGCGGCGAATTCACCGTTCCGGCACACAGCACTACCTCGCGACGCGCCCGAACGACCGCGCGGCCGCCGTCGTTTTTGCATTCGACCCCGGCCGCTCGGGTGCCCTCGAAGATCACCCGGGTGGCGGCGGCTCCGGTCAGAAGTGTCACGTTCTTACGCTCGAGAGCCGGCCGCAGGTAGGCATCAGCCACGCTCCACCGTGAACCGCGACGCGGTGTCGCAACGGTCTGACTAAACCCGTTGGGCTGGGACGTGTTTGGCCGTTCGATCGGGTAGCCGGACTGCCTCGCCGCCTCGAACCGTGCCGCCGTCGATGATGGGCTGCTCTGGCGTGCGGTGCAGTACGGGGCGTGGACTGCCTCGTCGGCTTCACGGGCACCCTCAATGTTCTCGATTTGCTTGAGGAAGTCGACGACTTGGGAAAACGCCCACTCGGGCCCTGCGAGCTCGGCCCATCCGTCGTAGTCGGCGCCGTATTCACGCAGCCGGCTCATCGTGTTCAGCGACGATCCGCCCTGCGTCTTCCCCGGGGGCCAATAGATCCGGCGGCCGGTCAGCCCGGGCTGGGGTTCGGTCCAGTAGTCCCAGTCATACGAGCTGCCGAACAACTGCGCAACGGCAGCCGGTACAGGGCAGCATCTGTTGGTTTTGTTCGCTCCAGCCTCCAACACCACGACCTGGTTGCGCGGGTCGGCGCTGAGGCGCTCAGCGACAACCGAGGCCTGCCGATGCGGTGCCCACCACGACATAGTCGGCCACCGCCACACCGGTGTCTGTCGGCTCATTCATGGCAGTCATTCGGCTCATTTCCGTGATCCCCGCATCAGTTCGTCACATCGGCCTGATAAGCGATGCGGCCGGGCCGGAATTGGCGCTTCCCGACCTAGAACGGTTCCGCCGTCACGACCTGGCCTCAGCCGCAACGACAAAGCTCATTACGGATACAAGCCGACCACTGCGGAGGCCCGTCAGTCCTCAGTAGTCGCTACCGGAATCCGAGGCGCGGACCACTGAGCGGCTCGGCCTAGGCGCCTCCTCGACCCGGCTGCGCGGGTTCAGTCCCGGCTACGTGCCATGTTCCGGAGACTTGGGACTTGATACGGGGCGGAGTCATGTCGCTGCAAATGACGAACATCGCTAGGCGTGGGCCCGCAGCTTGCGGGTGATGTCAGCGGCGAAGCCCAGCGTTTCCTCGTCCAGGTGCTTGCGCACGAAGTACTCCAGGCCCGTCAGCTTCGCGGGAAGGCGAAGGGCGGGCGGCATCTCGGCCTCGACAATGCAGGTGAAGGTTGTGGTGTCCGCGGTTCGCGCTTCCGCGGTCATTGTCCAGCGGACCCAGACGGGCGTGGGGAACAGGTGAAAAATGTAGGCGCGGCTGCGCTCGGAGAGCATCTGCACGCGGGTGGGCTCGGCATGGATGGCCTTGTAGTGCTGGATGATGAGGGTGCCGCCCATGGATTCCACGTTGACCATGCCGCGGACGCCGTCGGTGGTGAAGGTTCCGGCGGCCCGGTGCGCCTTAGCCGCCCCCTGGTAATCCGAATCCGACATTGTGAACAGCCAACCTTCGAGGTCAACCTGCTCGACGGGCGCGTTGATCACGGTGTGCTGGGTGAACTTCATGGTTTCTCCTCTGTGGGTCGCGTAACTAAACGGATGTTTGCTTACATCTCCGTTGTACCCGCTAAACAAACGGCTGTAAAGTGATGTGCGTGACGCTCGCCAAGGACCACCGGACACGCAACCGGCGTGGCGAAGGGGCGCGTCTGCGGGAGGAGGTCATCGCGGCGGCGACCCGGCTGATCGAGGAGAAGGGGCAGGACGCGGTGAGCCTGCGCGCCATCGCCCGCAGCGCCGGGATCACCGCGCCCTCGATCTACGCCCACTTCGAGGACCTCGACGACGTGCTGGAAGCGGTGGTCGCCAACACCTTCGGCGCCCTGGCCGCCTACCTGCGCCGCGGTATAGAGGCCCACACCGACCCGGTGGCGCGGCTTCGCGGCGCCTGCCACGCCTATGTGGCCTTCGGCCAGGAACATCCCGAGCAGTACGCCATCCTGTTCACCCGCAAGGTCGAACTGTCGCCCGAGATCGACAAGACGGTCGACAGCATGCTCGGCGCCGAGGCCTTCGCCTTCCTGCTCGACGCCGTCCGCGAATGCGCCGCCACCGCAAAATCCAACTCCACCAAGCCGATTGAGGATGCCACCGCGTTGTGGGTCGCGCTGCACGGCTATGTGAGCCTGCGGGCAGCGATACCCGACTATCCTTGGCCGCCGGACAACATTGTGCTCGACGATCTCATCGACCGTGTCGCGCTGCTGCAATAGACGATTCAGCACGGCCGTGGATCGACCGCCGACGGCACTCGGGGATCTCGCCATACTGCAAAGGTGTCGTTGACCGGCATTTTCGATCAAGTACTGAAATGTCGAGCGACGTTGCCACGCCGGCGCTTTCAGCACGCGGCGTCGAGGCGGTCGCGGACGCGTTCGAGGTACTGCGAAAGTGGGTCGTGGCTGACGGAGACGATGCGGAGCTGGCCATCGAAGGTGCAGATCCCGGCATTCGCCTTCGCCGATTACCAGAAGGACGTCGAGGTCGACCCGGCGAAGGGCCAATCCTTCTACCACGGAGACGTTTCGGATCCCCAACTCTGGAATTACCTCGTCGCAGACTTGCTCGCGGTGTATGGCCGGATCGACGTGCTGGTCAACAATGTCGGCATCGTTCAGTACGAGTCAGTTCACGAAGTTGAACTGGAAAGGTGGAATCGCGCGTTGGCGGTGAACCTGACCAGTGTGATGCTCGGCATGCGGGCCGTCATCCCGGCCATGCGCGAGCAGGGTGGGGGCTCGATCATCAACCTTTCGTCCATTTGGGGCAGTGTCGCCGCGCCGGGCGCGGCAAGCTATCATGCGACCAAGGCCGGCGTACACCACCTTTCGAAGAATGCGGCGGTCACCTACGCCAGGGAAAACATCCGGGTCAACTCCATCCACCCCGGCATCATCCACACGCCGATGATGGACGAGATGGACAAGGACCAAGTCTCGTGGGTCATTTCGCAGACTCCCGCGGGACGCACCGGTCAGCCGCAGGACATTGCCGCCGGAGCGGTCTACCTGGCCAGCGATGAATCCGGCTTCGTCACCGGTGCGGAACTGCGAAATGATGGCGGCTACACCGTTCAGTGACCGCCGCGTGCGGTCAACACACTCGGGTACCGGCACGACGATTTCGCCGAATACACTTGGCTCGCACTACGTCTGCGCCAACGCCGCGTCGACCAACAACGTGTCCCCGGAGACGAAGGACGCCTCATCGGAGAGCAGCCAGGCAATCGCGCTGGCGATCTCCCCCGGCTGAGCCGCGCGGCCCCCGGGCTGCCTGGACGCATACAGCTTGTGAGGATCCCCGGGAATGGAGCGAGATAGCGTCGTCGTCGCCACTATTCCCGGGGCCACCGCGTTGACCCGGATGTGGTCGGCCGCGTACTCGATTGCCGCTGACTTCGTCAGGCCGATCACGCCGTGTTTGGCTGCGACATAGGCCCCAAGTCCTGGTTCGGCTTTCAGTCCCGCCGCCGACGCTAGGTTCACGATCACGCCGCCGCCCGAGCTGAGGAAGTGCTTGAGTTCGGCGCGCACGCAAAAGAACAGGCCTCGAAGGTCGATGGCATGAACGCGGTCCCACGCCCCGGTGTCCAGTTCATGGATACGGCTGGGCGCGCGCTGGCCAACTCCTGCGTTGTTCACCGCCCCGTCAAATCGGCCGAAGGTATCCAGGGCGAACCGCACGAGGGCATCGGCATCGGGCTCTTCGCTCACATCGATGTGCACAAATGCGGCGCGGCCACCGGCGGCTGTGACTTCGGTGGCCAGCTGGTTGCCAGCCTGATCGTCGAGATCAGCGATGACGACATTGGCGCCGTCCTCGGCCAGCTTCCTCACAGTCGCTTCGCCGATGCCCGCGCCGCCACCAGTCACCGCGAAGACACGGTCCGTGAACCTCATGATCACTCCTGGGCTTCGCGGCGGTGACTATTGACCGGCTCGCCCTCGAGCAGAATCTCGACGTCGATGTTGCCGCGCGTGGCATTGGAGTACGGGCACTCCTGATGCGCTTCTCGCACGAGTTGGGCGGCCGTTTCCCGATTGCCGATTGACGGCAGCGTGACGTCGAGGGTGGCGGCGAGTTGGAAACCTCCGTCGGCGGCAGGCAGGAGACTCATCGCCGAGTCGACCGTGATGTCACCGGCATCGAGGCGACGACGTCGGGCAAGAACGCCCAGGGTGCTGCTGAAACTAGCTGCGTACCCAACGACGAAAAGCTCCTCGGGGTTTGTCCCTCCGCCGGCGCCACCCATTTCCTTGGGTGTGCGCAGGTCCACCTCCAGCTCGCCGTCGGCGGTTCGAGCGTGACCCTCGCGCCCGCCGGTGACGTGTGCGTGCGCGGTGTAGAGAACCTTGGCCATCGAACGCTCCTTCTCGGGTGTCCGGTCAGCGGTTGACGTCTGGGAAGCGTGACAGATCCAGCGCACTACAACCGAAACGATCGGTCCTCAGTAGCGCCTACTGAATGCTGGGCGCGAACGGCTGGTCCGGCTCGGTCTGCTGCGTACGCTCGAAGCGTGGATTCGTGGCCGCTGGTCGGTCGGCGCGAAGAGCTGGCTCGCTTGACTGCCGCCGTGGTGGCGCGGCGGGGGGCGGTGATCACCGGATC
>JAVRPG010000078.1:0-4265 GCA_032162325.1 Mycobacterium sp.
CTCGACGCGATCGTCGACGAACTTGGCGTGCCCTCGTTCCGGGTGCCCGCGCCGCACAACTCGGCGCAGCACACCTCGGCCACTCTGTACCACAGTCAATCGCAGGCCCAGCACGCCACCACCGAAACCACCGCACGCCCGTCGGCGGTTGCCGCACCGGCGCCTCGACAGCACACCCGGGAGCTCACCCGCGACGACTGGCAGCCGCAGGGGCCCGAATATGAGCCTGCATCAGGACAATTCGCCGGGATCGACCTCGACGAGTTCTACTGGGCGCGGCAACGCGCCAAGCGTGCGCTGCTGTTCTGGGTGGTCGCCGTGGTGACGCTGACCGGGCTTATCGCGGCCGCGGCGTGGACGCTCGGAGGCAACATCGGGACGCTGATCTAGCCGCACGGCGACGCCGCAAGATTCGGGGTTGATTCCCGTCTCACCCGCCACTACAGTCGTAGTGGAATAATTCAACGTGTGGCGAAATCACAGCGAGGTGATTGGTGATGAACGACCCTGTACTTCCGGTCCTGGTAGTGGGCGCGGGACCGACTGGCTTGATGGTGGCGAATGAGCTGGCCCGGCATGGGGTCCCGCCGCGCATCATCGATCGTGGACCTGCACCGGCGACCACATCCCGCGCGTTGGTTGTGCAGCCCCGGACCTTGGAGATCTTCGACGACATCGGCGTGATCGACCAGACGATCGCGGCGGGCGACTCGGCGACGGGCCTGACCATCACATTTGCGACGAAGACGGTCGAATTGGACTTCGCGGGCCAGTTGACCGGACCACAGAACTACACCGCCTACCCCGAACCGCGAACCCTCTCGCAGCATGACACCGAGCGCATTCTCACCGAGCTGTTGAGCAAGCAGGGCGTCGAGATCGAGCGCGGACAGGCGCTGACGGATCTGACCCAAGACGGCGAGACGGTGACCGTGTCGTTGCGCGGCGACGATGGATCGATTGAGACCCTGCGATGCCGCTGGGTCATCGGCTGCGACGGCGCACACAGTGCGGTGCGCAAGGCGGCAGGCATCCCATTCACCGGGTCTACCTACCGCGACGAGTTCATCATGGCCGATGCCGAGCTCGAGTGGAAGTTGCAGCACGGCGGCCTCTACGGATTCCCCAGTCCTGCAGGCATTTTCGCGGCATTCTCGATGCCGGGCGAAAACCGCTACCGGATCTTCGGCAACTTCCCGCCAGGACCCGACGGCCAAAGCGCCGAGTACAGCGAACCCACTCACGAAGAGTTCCAGGCGATGGTCAACGAGCGAGTTCCCTTCCCTGCCAAGGTCGTCAAGGAGTACTGGGTAACCCGCTACCGGGTGCACAGCCGCACCGTGCCGCGCTATCGCGACGGGCGGGTATTCCTCGTCGGTGACGCTGCCCACGTGCATAGCCCCGCGGGCGCACAAGGCATGAATACCGGCATTCAGGATGCTTACAACCTGGCCTGGAAGCTCGCGCTCGTCGAACGCGGGCTCGCCGACGAGTCGTTGGTGGATAGCTATCAGGCCGAGCGGCACCCGGTCGGCGTTCAGTTGCTCAAGACGACCGACCGGTTGTTCTCGGCTCTCGGCGGGCAGAACCCACTGGCGCGGCTGGCGCGTGGCCGGGTGGCACCGCTGCTGGCCAGCCGTGTGCTGACTCGCCCGTGGGTACGCCAGCGGTTCATCGGCCTGTTGGCGCAACTGCGCCTTCGCTACCCGGACAGCCCGCTCAACGCCGAGGACGGTTCGGGCTGGCGGGACGCGCCCGCACCGGGCGACCGGGCCCGCGAGGCCGACGTGATCATCGACGGGCGACAAGGACACCTGCACGAGGTGTTCCGCGGCATCCATCACACCGTGCTGCTGTTCACCGGGCTCGACGACGAAGCGCGCCCGGCCGTGGAACTGTGCCGGATCGCCGAACAGATCGAGGAGGTGTATCCGGGGCTGGTGAAGACGCGCGTCGTCTCCGCCGAGCGCTTCGCCGATCACCCTGCGGCGCTTGGCGATCCGACGCGGTCGGCACATCGCCAGTATGGGATCGCGTCGGCCTGCGCGTTCGTCGTCCGGCCCGACAAGTACATCGGCTACCGCGGCCGTCCTGCTGACGTCGAACGGCTGATGGACGACTTGGCCCGCCGACTTCCGGCCACGTCTCGTGCGGGGGCGCGTTAGTTACTCAGCGACCTCGGCAGCTCATCGCGCCGCCGGCGCGCCGTCGTCCCCTCCACCCGCAGGTACACATGGGCGTTCGGTAGGCCACCGTCACCACACCAGCGGCCAACCGGTCGGCGATGGAGGGGGCCGTGGGGCGCAGATCGATCGTCGCGACACCCCCCGGCCTGTCGACGGCCGACCTGCTCACATACCCCACGGCTGCGTTGCCCATGACAACTCCCCACCATCTTTGACAGCTGCTCAGTAGCAGCCACAGCACGGTTATTGACAGGAACGCAGGTTACGAATCCGGTGTTTACCTATGTTTCGCGATGAGGCACCCGACGCTAGTCGCGCAGCATTTCAGCCCGATCTAATCGCGGAGCATTTCAGCGACCAGGAACGCCAGCTCGAGGCTCTGCTGGGTGTTCAGCCGCGGATCGCAAGCGGTCTCATACCGGCCCGCCAGGTCCGAGTCCGAGATGTCCTGCGCGCCGCCGAGACACTCGGTGACGTTCTCGCCGGTGATCTCGACGTGGATGCCGCCCGGATGGGTGCCCAGCGCGCGGTGCACCTCGAAGAAGCCCTGCACCTCATCGACGATGCGGTCGAAGTGGCGGGTCTTGTAGCCGGTCGACGACTCGTGGGTGTTGCCGTGCATCGGGTCGCACTGCCAGATCACCTGATGACCTGTGGCCTGGACCTTCTCGATGATCGGCGGCAGCAGGTCACGCACCTTGTTGTTGCCCAGCCTGCTGACCACCGTCAACCGTCCCGGCTGGTTGTGCGGATCGAGGCGCTCCACGTACTCGACCGCGAGCTCGGGCGTCATCGTCGGCCCGATCTTCACCCCGATCGGGTTGGCGATCACCTCCGCGAACGCAAGGTGCGCGCCGTCGAGCTGGCGGGTCCGCTCGCCGATCCACACGTAGTGCGCGGACAGGTCATACAGCCGCGGCTCGGGCTGCTCGACTGGGAGGTCGGTCGACAGCCGCAGCATGGCCCGCTCGTAGTCGAGCACCAAAGCCTCATGGCTGGCGTAGATTTCGGCGGTCTGGAGGTTGCGGTCGTCGACACCGCAGGCGCGCATGAACGTCAGGCCGCGGTCGATCTCGGCGGCCAGCGCCTCATAGCGGGCGCCCGCTGGCGAGGTCCGGACGAACTCGCGGTTCCAGTCGTGCACCAAATGCAGCGAGGCCAGCCCCGACGCGGTCAGCGCGCGCACCAGGTTCATCGCGGCGCTGGCGTTGGCGTAGGCGCGCACCAGCCGCGATGCGTCGTGCTCACGGGCGGCGGCATCGGGGGCGAAGCCGTTGATCATGTCGCCGCGGTAGGACTTGAGGCCCAGCGCGTCGATGTCCGACGACCGGGGTTTGGCGTACTGGCCGGCGATGCGCGCCACCTTGACCACCGGCATGCTGGCGCCGTAGGTCAGCACCACGGCCATCTGCAGCAGCGTGCGGATATTGGCGCGAATGTGCGGTTCAGTGTTGTCGCCGAACGTCTCTGCGCAGTCGCCGCCCTGCAGCAGGAACGCCTCACCGCGGGCGACGTCGGCCAGCAGACCCTTGAGCCGCTCGATCTCCGCGGGCACCGTGACCGGCGGAACGCTCTCCAGGACGGTCCGCATCACCTTGGCCGATTCGGCATTCCAGCTGGGCTGCTGTGCCGCCGGTTTGGCCAGGGCGGCGTCCAGCCGGTGCCTCAACTCGTCAGGCAGCGGCGGCAGCGGCGGGAGCTGGTCGATGGGTACGTCGACGGTCCAGTTCACCCGTTCATGGTAACGGGCGCCGGCACCTGCTTTTTACCTGTGCGCAGGCACTTCCCCGGTGGTCATTAGCTGAAACCGCAGCAGATTGTGCCGGGCGTCGACCAGGGCGTCATGGGCGTCACGGGGTCGCGGTGGCATCCGCGGCGAACCGCGGTCCTCCCAGAACTGCCGGAGCTCACGGGTGAAGCGAGGGATCGCCGGCGGCAGGTCGGTCATCGGCCCCCACAACTGGCACAGCACCACGTGGTCGTAGGCGCCCACCCAGGCCCACAGTTCGATCGGCTCGTCGCCGTCGACGCCGAAGAAGTCCTCCAGCTCCGAGCGGATCTGCCTGCGCGAGCGCCACA
>JAVRPG010000079.1:0-7761 GCA_032162325.1 Mycobacterium sp.
GACATTTTTCGAGCAGACCGCTCCACCTGCTCGCGACTGGTTCGTCGAGCACCTGGGGGTGTCGTCGAACCGGCAAGCAGTCGACGGCCCGGAATCCGTCAACGAATCTGTGGGCACATAGGGTAGGAGGAGACATGCCGCTGTGGAACGTGTATTGCACCGAAGGCACGTATTCGAAGGAGGATAAGCGCGCCTTCGCTGAAGCCATCACCGACATCTACGCCTCAGAGGCCGGGGGGCTTCCGGAGATGGTGATGCCGCGCTTTTATGTGGTGGTCGTCTTTCATGACGTGCCAAAGGATTCTCTGTTCATCGGCGGCGTCCCGCGAAACGACTTCGTGCGGTTCTCCATCGACCACATCGCGTACGCGATGCCGGTTGAATTCCGAGAGCTGCTGCTGAAATTCATCAACAAGTCGATTCACCCGTTTGTCCGTGACCGCGGACTTGATTGGGAGATTCACATCGACGACACGCCCCGAGATCAGTGGACCGTTCAGGGGATGCGTCCGCCTGACTCGGGGTCAGAGGAGGAAAAGCGCTGGATCCGGGATAACAAGCCGTCCAAGCCAACACCAAGCGCCGCGTCGACGAACTAGGCCGGAAGTCGCTCACCGTGCGATGACAATCCTCGATCGCTTCCGCATCGACGATCGGGTCGCGATCGTCACCGGCGCATCCAGCGGGTTAGGTGTCGCTTTTGCCGTCGCCCTCGCCGAGGCGGGAGCCGACGTGTCACTCGGCGCGCGTCGAGAGGACCGCCTGGTAGCCACCCGCAAACTTGTCGAGGACGCAGGCCGACGGGCCATCACGGTGCGGACCGACGTGGCCAGTCCAGACGACTGTGGTCAGCTCGTCGACGCCACCGTGCGCGCCTTTGGCAGGGTCGACATATTGGTCAACAACGCCGGCATCGGCACCTCCGTACCGGCTACCCGCGAGACGCCCGAGCAATTTCGGTCCGTCATCGATATCAACCTCAACGGGTGTTACTGGATGGCTCAGGCATGCGCCAGGCTGATGCAACCCGGAAGCAGCATCATCAACATCGCGAGCGTGCTGGGCTTGACCAGTGCCGGGATACCGCAGGCGGCGTACTCTGCGTCGAAAGCCGGGCTGATCGGCCTGACGCGCGACCTCGCCCAGCAGTGGACGGGCCGCAAGGGGATCCGCGTCAATGCGCTGGCTCCGGGCTACTTCGAGTCCGAAATGACCGGCCAGTTTCCTGACGACTACATCGCGCGCGCGGTTCTGCCGCGCACGCTGGAAGGCAGGCTCGGCCACGCCGCGGAACTCAGCGCGGTCCTGATCTTCTTGGCCAGCGACGCCAGCAGCTATGTCACCGGCATCACGCTGCCGGTTGACGGCGGCATCCTAACCAGCTGAGCTTGTCAGGCAATCTCACCTAGCTCACGCAAGATATTCGCGAGTTGAACGCGGGACTGGACACCGAGTTTGGAATAGATCGACCGCAGATGGGTGCCCACCGTGTTGATCGATATGCCCAGCGACTTCGCGGTCGCTTTGTTGGTGTGTCCGTTCGCGATCAGATAAGCCACCCGGCGTTCGGCCTCGGTGAGCGACACCTTCTCGAGCTCGGTGTGATCACTGACCCACTTCGCGCGCCGGGCACCGGCTTCCCTCATGAGTCGCTGCACTCGTGCTCGTGGCGCCGATGCGCCCATGCGGTGGTACACGTCCCATGCAGCGTCGAGGTGGTCGAGTGCAGCCTGGCGTTCGCCGGCCGACAGCAACAGCCGGCCATAGCCTTCTGCTCCGGCGGCCCGCAAGACCGGTCGGGGGCTGTGTTGCAGGATCTTCACCGACTCAGCCACCATCCCGACGTCGCCGCCGAGCAATCCGCGGAGATTCAGCGCCAAGCCGTTGAGCGTGGCGACGTCGGGATTGCGGCGCGCACCTTCCTCGGTGAACTCGACTGTCCGCTCGGTGATGTTTGTTGCGCCGCTGATTAATCCGATGCTGAATAAAACCGTTGCAAAGCAGGGCCACCACGCCCAATAGCTGCGCGCACGATGGGATGTTTCGAGCAGTTCGGACAGCATCTGCCGCCCGCTATCGATATCGCCCTGCTCGGTGGTCAGCCATCCCGACAACAATGACAGGCCGGGATGGCGAATCGCGTCGTCGTCGGCGAGGCGCAACGCGGGTTGCAACCGTTGCGATGCCAACTCGGCCTCGCCGCGCAACAACGCCACAGTCGTGCGCATCAGGACGCCCTCAATGACGTGCACCGTGGTGCCAGTCACCTGTCCGAGCTCGATGAGCACCGAGGCTGTTTCATCGGCCTCCTGCAGCCGACCCAAGTTGTAGTGCTGTTTGAGTTGCGCAAACAGCAAGTCCGGCAGGATCGAACCCGCCTTGCCGCCGCTATCGCCTGTCGCGCCGTCGAGCAGCATCTGTGCGTCGTCGTAGCGATCCAGTAGCTGCAGCTCCATGATCTCCTCGGCCAGGTACGGAACTCCTGTCACCGATCGCAGCTCACGGAAATACTTCAACGCCTGCTGATGTCGGCGTTCGTTATGGGCCGCTTCGCCGGCGGCCTGTAGCGCCAAGGCGAGCGCATCATGGTCGTGTGACGCCCTCGCTTCGGCCAGCGCCGCGTCGGCCTCTGCGGTGGCTTGATCCGCGGCAAGAATCCGTGTGTGGGCCAACGCGCGTGCCGCGCGGAATCGGGCAACGTGGTCGTGCCGTGTTCCGGCCCGGGCTATGGCCCGCTCGGCCCGCTCGAGGAGAGCGGCGGAATGGCCGGAGAGCCACATGGGCTTGATGGTGTATGTGTCGATCCGGCCGACGACATCGGCGTCGTCGACGGTCGCGAGGAGTGCGTCGGCCACTGCAATCGCTTCGGCGGCGCGCTGAGTGCGCGACAGCACTGAGACCGCTCGTTCACCCAGCTCGAGCCATTGTGGCTGGCCCGGGCGCAGAGTCCGAAACGCTTGCAGCGCAAGGTCGGCGGCGTCGACAGCGCTCGTGGTGATCAGTGCCTCTGCGGCGTCGAGCATGATGCGGGCATTGGCGATATCGCCGACGGTCGCTGCGGCGCGCGCGTGCGAGGCAGCCAGCGCCGGGTCGCCGACCTTACCGACGAAATGACACGCGAACCGCGTATGGAGCTGACGCCGGACGTGGGGGGCGATCAGCTCATAGACCGCGTCCTTCACCAGATCGTGGCCGAAATTCAACTCGGCGCCAGTTGATTTGACCAGAGCCGACGTCACCGCATCGTTGACGGCTTTGTCATACGCAGAACTCGCGTCCATCTCGCACAGCTCCGCCAAATCGATGATCGACACAGGACGGCCGGCGACCGCCGCTGCTTCGACGAGCCGCCGCGCCGCAACCGACAGACCGGTTAGCCGCTGACGCACGGCGGATCTAAACTGCGCGGGAATGCCATCCATGCCACCGGTTTCGTCTTGCTGCGCCACCCCGTCGATGATCTGGACCGCGAGGAATGCATTGCCGCCGGCAGCGTCGAGCATTTGCTCGACGCGCGCATCGAGGTTGGGGCCGAGGCGATCCCGCGCGATATCGGCTATGGCCGAGTCGGCCAACGGGCCCAGTCGGATGTGTTCCACTTCAACACTATCGGCGGCGCTGACGGCAAGACCGACGTCGTCGGATCGGCTGGCCAGTACCCACACGACGGGGATGCCGACGAGCCGAGAGATCAATGCCCGCAGGGCATATCGGCTGACGGGATCCGCCCACTGCACGTCGTCGACGGCGAGCAACAGGCGCTGCCCATCAGCCAGCCGGGCGAGATGGCCTGCGATACGGTCGACGAGCAGCAGAGGCTCGGCGGTGAGCGCGCTAATCTCCTGAAATTCGGGCGCCGCCAGGAGGGGATCGCGGCCGGTGCGTAGGAGACCGACCATCGGCGCCCCTGGGCTGGCCTGCTCGATCTCGTCGCACTTGCTTCGGGCGAGACGGATGTTCATGTGCGCCGCCTGACGACAAATCTCAGATAGCAGCGCGGTCTTTCCGACACCGGCGTTCCCCGAGATCAGCACCACACCGCTGGCACCATGCGTACGAGTCCTGCGGACGACGGCGAGCGCCGTGGACAGCTCGTGGTCCCGACCGCGAAGCGGCCCATACGGCCTCATGCGGCGTCGCCGTCTACTGGCAGGAAATCGAGCAGGCGGTGCTTGCGCCGCAACCCAAGAGCCACGGGGTCGGTCCGTGCTCCCTGCCTGGGTTCACCCAGCGGTGACACGAAGACCTGATTGGGCGCTGGTAGGACCCCGCACGCCTCGCATCGCGCCGTGGGATCCAGCGGTGTGCCACACGCATCGTGGGTGAACACCCTTGGCCGCCGACCGGATTGCCGTTCCCCCCACGAGCGCAGCGCATACAACGCCGGCCACAACACCAACCCTTCGTCGGTCAGCTCGTAAAGCCAACGCCCCGAATGGCCGGGATCGGGAACCTTCACCATCACGCCGCCCTCGACGAGAGATCGCAGGCGGTTGCTCAATACCGTGCGGGGCATGTCCAGGTGCGCGAGGAAATCATTGAAGCGCCGGACTCCGTAGAACGCATCACGCAGCACCAGCAGCGTCCAGCGTTCACCGACGATCTCGAGTGCGCGCGCCAGCGAGCAATCCTGCCTGTTGTACGAGCTCGGCAGCATGTTGCGATCAAACCAGAAATCGGCCGATGAGTCCAGTGAATGGACTCATAATTCCGAACTCCCGCGGCGGCGGTTTTCGGTGCCGATGGGCTCCGCGGGGTCGAACTAGCGGAGTTATCCACAGATCGAAATTCATCCACAGGCGGGGCCGGTGGCCTCCGTGTTGCCTCGCCGTTAGTCGGTTTGGCTGGATATTGTCGAAAGTATGTTCGACTCGATTGTGGCGGCCGCCGACGGAACCTCTGGTGCCGGTGCGGTAGGGGCGTGGGCGCGCGTGGAGAACGCGGCGTGTGCTCAGCGGCTGTTCGCGATCGCCGATGTGTTTGAGGCCCGGCTGTCGGCCGACGGATCGGCCGAACGCGAGCAGTGGTGTGTGGACAATTGGGATGCGGTGGCCGCCGAGATCGCCGCGGCGCACAACGTTTCTCTCGGGGTGGCCTCGCATCAGCTGATGGTCGCTCGGGCGCTGCGGGAACGGCTGCCTCGGGTGGCCGAGGTCTTTGGCGCCGGGCAGATCTCCTATCGCCTGGTGAATGCGATCGTGTATCGCACCGCGTTGATCACCGACCCTGACGCGCGGGCCAAGGTCGACACCGAGCTGGCCGCCGCAGCTGGGGGCTGGGGGTCGTTGTCGATTGCCAAAGTGGAGGCCGCGATCGACTACTGGGTGGATCGCTACGACCCACACGCGCTGCGCCGTGTCGAGCTCAGCTCCCGCGGCCGCCATGTCGACGTGGTCGCCGACCAAAAAGGCAGCGGCCTGTCGTGGATCGACGGCAAGCTGTTCAGCCATGACGCCACCGCGCTGGATCAGCGGCTGGATGCGATGGCACGGGCAGTGTGCGATGCCGATCCGCGCACGCTCGAACAGCGCCGCGCTGATGCGCTAGGAGCGCTGGCCCATGGTGGTGATCGGGTGGCCTGCGGGTGCGCTGATCCGGACTGCTCGGCAGGGCGCGAGGCGGCACCCAGTGCGGTGGTGGTGCACGTCATCGCCGAGGAGCGCAGTTTGGCGGATGACACGCCGGTGCAGCTTGATGGCGAGGAACATCCGCGGACCGGACCGGATAAGCCGTTGCGGGAGATGACGATTGCCGAGGCGTTAGCGCCTGACCCTGCCAACGGCCCGGCGCACACGAACCCTGCGGTGGTGATCGGCGGCGGGATTATGCCCGCACCGCTGCTGGCCGCCAAGGTCGCGAACACCGCGACGATCCGGCCGCTGGTTCATCCGGGGGATGCGCCGCCGGAACCGCGGTATGTGCCGTCACGCCAGTTGGCCGACTTCGTCCGTTGTCGCGATCTGACTTGCCGGTTCCCAGGGTGCGACGAGCCGGCGTATCACTGCGACTTGGACCACACCATCGCGTATCCGGTCGGGCCTACGTGTGCATCGAATCTGAAGTGCCTGTGCCGAAAACACCACCTGCTCAAAACATTTTGGGGCTGGTTGGATCGACAGCTACCCGACGGAACGGTCATCTGGACTACGCCCAGCGGCCAGACCTACACCACGTATCCGGGTAGTCGGCTGTTGTTTTCGACGCTGTGCAAGCCCACCGCACCCGTCAGCGCACCAACGAATGTGCCAAGCGTCGAGCCCAACCGCGGCCTGAAGATGCCGCGCCGCAAGACAACCCGAGCACACGACCGCGCCAAACGCGTCGACGCCGAACGAGCTCGCAATCAGGAAGTGCGCGAGAATCCCGGAAATGATTGCGACGACGCCTATTTCCCATCCCGACCGCGACCCCCAGGTGACGACGACCCGCCGCCGTTTTGACGGCAGTCCTTAGTACAGCGAATCGGCGCAACAGCCAAAGCTACGGAGACGCGACGGCGAAGAGGTGCCACTCGCCGGGCACGCCTTTGAGCTCGTGAGCGCCGCGGTCGTCGAACGCGAGTCCTGACCCGATCACGAGGTCGCGCAGCGTGCTCGACACGAGCACGTCGTTCGGCCCTGCCAGTGCACTCACGCGAGCCCCGATGTGCACGGCGATCCCGCCGATGTCATCGCCGCGGACCTCACACTCACCGGTGTGCAACCCGGCGCGCACCTGGATGCCAAGTGCCTGCACCGCGTCGCGGATCGCCTTGGCGCAGCGGATCCCTCGCTGAGGGCCGTCGAACATCGCGAGAAAGCCATCGCCCGATGTGTTCACCTCGCGGCCCCGAAAGCGGGCGAGCTGGGACCGCACGACGGCGTCGTGCGCGTCGAGCAACGCATGCCAGTCACGATCGCCGATCTGTGCGGCTCGGCGCGTCGAATCGACGATGTCGGTAAAGAGCACCGTGGCGAGCACCCGATCATCGGCCACCTCAGCCTGGTGCCCAGTGAGGAATTCGGCGACCTCCTGAAAGGACGCGCGCCATCCCGGTTCAACGGAGTGATACCAGTTGCGTCCCGGCAGCTCAACATATTTCGCGTCCGGAATGTGGTCGGCGACGTCCTTGCCCATTGCGGGCGTGATGAATGGGTCGTCGGCGTGCTGGACGACGAGGGTGGGCACGCGGACAGTCGGAAGGATCTCGCGCACGTTCAATTCGGACACCAGAGGAAACATGAGGGCGACGGTCCGCGGGCTTGCCGCCAGGCGTTCTTGACGGGCCAACGCGGCTCGGATCTCGTCGTTCCACGGCATGTCCGGATTTAGGACATGCTGCAACTCTCCTGTGCCCCACATGGCGACCATCGCAGCGAGGGCTTCGTCTCCAACCCACTCGGTGCGGTCACCCGCATCTGCGTAGCCTTCGAGCACGACAAGTGCGGTCGTGCGAGACGGATGTGTCGCTGCGAACAATGCCGCCGTCGGGAGTGCGCCGTCGACCGCCAGGAGAACCGCCTCGCGACTCCCGAGATCGTCCAACACCGCGGTGATGCTGTCGGTCCACTGCTCCAACGTCGGCAGCGCGCCCGGTGTGACGGGATCGGACGCTCCCGTGCCCGGCTGGTCGAAGAAAATGAGCCGCCCGAGCGATGTCATCGCCTCGACCCAGCCCTGCTGCGGCGGCAGCTCAGGAAAGCACTCACAGTTTGTGAACCAGTTCTGCACGAACACGATGTCGCGCGGACCTTCACGCGACGTGCGATAGGCGACCCGCAA
>JAVRPG010000080.1:0-10255 GCA_032162325.1 Mycobacterium sp.
CTTCTCCACACATTGCGGGGCGTCGGATACGTCCTGCGTGAACCGCGATGAGCGCTTGCGCGAAGAGCCGAGAACACCGATGAGCGCTTGCGCGAAGAGCCGAGAACACAGATGAGCGCTTGCGCGAAGAGCCAACAGTGCGGCTGATCTCTTCGCGACAATAGGGGTATGGCGGCACTGCGCGGGCGAGGCATACCCCTAAGGGTCGCGCTGGTCGCCGCCACCCTTGTGCTGGTGGCCTGCGGCCTGCTCGCGTCCGGTATCGCGGTCACCACGATCCTGCGCCACGACCTGACCAACCGCGTCGACGAGACGCTGCTCGACGCCTCCCGCAGCTGGGCGCAGGCTCCGCGCCGGATGCCGTCCCCGCCGATCGAAGGACCCAATCCCGCCCGCCCGCCGTCGGACTTCTACGTGCGCGGCATCGATCCCGATGGACGCATCTGGATGGCGGTCAACGACCGCGCGGGCGAGCCCGCGCTGCCCGCCGACAACGACGTGGGACCCGTGCCGGTTACGGTCGGCTCGATCGACCACTCGGACGTTCAATGGCGGGCGATGAGTGTGCGCGGGCTGCGCGGCGAGTTGACCACCGTCGCGATCGACCTGTCCGACGTTCAGTCGACGATGCGCGCGCTGGTCTACGCGCAGTTCGGCATCGGGTGTGCGGTGCTGCTGGTGCTCGGCGTCGCGGGGTACTGGGTGGTCAATGGCAGCCTGCGCCCACTGGTCGAGGTGGAGCAGACCGCAGCGGCGATCGCCGCCGGACAGCTCGACCGTCGCGTCCCCGAACGCGACCCGCGCACCGAAGTCGGTCGACTGTCGTTGGCCCTCAACGGAATGCTCGCGCAGATCCAGCGGGCGGTGGCGTCGTCGGACTCGTCGGCCGAGGCGGCCCGCAGCTCCGAGGACCGGATGCGCCGGTTCATCACCGACGCCAGCCACGAGCTGCGCACGCCATTGACGACGATCCGCGGCTTCGCCGAGCTGTATCGGCAGGGCGCCGCCCGCGACGTCGAGATGCTGATGAGCCGCATCGAGAGCGAGTCCCGCCGCATGGGCCTGCTCGTCGAGGACCTGCTGCTGCTGGCCCGGCTTGACCAGCAGCGGCCGCTCGAACGGCACCGCGTCGACCTGCTGTCCATCGCCAGCGACGCCGTCCATGACGCGCAGTCGATCGCGCCGCCCGAACGCAAGATCACCATGGAGGTGTTCGACGGGCCTGGCACCCCAGAGGTGCTCGGCGACGAGGCGCGGCTGCGCCAGGTGCTTGGCAACCTGGTCGCCAACGCGATGCAGCACACCCCCGAAAGCGCAGGCATCACCGTGCGGGTCGGCACCGACAAGGACTACGCGGTGCTCGAGGTGTGCGACGAGGGCCCAGGCATGAGCAAGGAGGATGCGCACCGGGTGTTCGAGCGGTTCTACCGCGCCGACTCGTCACGGGCCCGGGCCAGCGGCGGCACCGGCCTCGGCCTGTCGATCGTCGACTCGCTGGTCTACGCGCACGGCGGCACGGTCACCGTCGCCACCGCGCCCGGGCAGGGCTGCCGTTTCAAGGTCAACCTGCCGCGCATCGCGGACGTGGCGGCTCATGCGAGCTGAGCTAACGCATCCTTGATCTTGGCCTGCGCCTCGTCGAGGGATTCCGGCGACGGGTTGTGGTCGACGTTGGCGAACCCGAAGTCGGTCAGGTTGTAGGCGGGGAAGACGTGCACGTGTAGGTGCGGCACTTCGAGCCCGGCGATGATCACACCGGCACGCTCGGCGCCGAACGCCTTGCATACGGCCTTGCCGATCAGCTGCGAGACCTCCATGATTCGGCCGAACACCGCCGGCTCGACGTCCTGCCACTGGTCGATCTCATCGCGCGGCACGACCAGTGTGTGGCCCTGTGTCATCGGCGCGATGGTCAAGAACGCCACGATGTCGTCGTCCTCGTAAACGAACAGGCCTGGCAGCTCCCCATTGATGATCTTGGTGAACACGGTCGCCATAGGCATGAGCATTCCAGCAAGCTCCCAGCCGGGCCGCAGTGGGGTGGCAGACTACTTAGAGACGCTCGACACCATGACCGACCTGGCGGCTCCCCGCACGGCCGAGGTGGCCGCTCGCCCAACGCGCAGCTGCGTCCTCGACATTGTGATCCCGGTCTACAACGAGGAGCGCGACCTTCCGGGAAGCGTCCGCCGGCTGCATCGCTATCTGGCCACCGAGGTGCCCTACCCGTCGCGCATCACGATCGCCGACAACGCCAGCACCGACAACACGTTGGCGGTCGCGGAGGCGCTCGCCGAAGAGCTGCCCGACGTCGACGTCATCCACCTCGACGCCAAGGGCCGCGGCGGCGCGCTGTACACCGCGTGGATGACGTCGCAGGCCGACGTCGTGGCCTACATGGATGTCGACCTGTCCACCGACCTGTCGGCGTTGATGCCTCTAGTGGCGCCGTTGATCTCGGGGCACTCGGATGTTGCGATCGGTTCCCGGCTGGCGGCGTCGTCGCGGGTGGTGCGCGGTCCGAAACGCGAATTCGTCTCGCGCAGTTACAACTTGATCCTGCGCGGCGCGCTCGGTGCCCGCTTCTCCGATGCGCAGTGCGGCTTCAAGGCCGTGCGCGCCGACGTGGCCCGACAACTGCTGCCGCTGGTCGTCGACACCGGCTGGTTCTTCGACACCGAGTTGCTGGTGATCGCCGAACGCGCCGGGTTGCGCATCCACGAGGTGCCGGTCGACTGGGTCGACGACCCGGACTCGCGCGTCGACATCATCAACACCGCGATCAACGACCTGAAGGGCTGCTGGCGGGTGGGCCGCGCGCTTGCCACCGGCGCGCTGCCGGTTCGCGAGCTGCAGCGCAGCCTCGGCCGCGAGCCGCTGGTGCCGGGCGTGCCGCGCGGCATGGTGGGTCAGATGGTCCGGTTCGGCATCGTCGGCATCGCCAGCACCATCGCCTACGCCCTGCTCTATCTGGTGTTGCACCCGGTCATGGGCGCCCAGGTCGCTAACCTGACGGCGTTGTTGATCACCGCGATCGGCAACACCGCGGCCAACCGCGCGTTCACATTCCGCATCCGTGGCCGCACCGGCGTCACGCGTCATCAGGTGCACGGGCTGTTGGTGTTTATGTTCTGTCTCGCCATCACCAGTGGCTCATTGTTCGTGCTGCACCGGTTCGACCCGACGGTCGGCAAGGTGACAGAACTGTCGGTTTTGGTGGTGGCCAACCTCGTCGCGACGCTGGTCCGATTCGTGGCTTTGCGGCGGGTTTTCGGAATGCACCGCCTCTCGCATGCGTGATCGCTAGCCTCTAGGCACTTGCAGAGGAGGCGCGATGCTGGGACTGATGCAGGACCACCCCCTGATGATCTCGTCACTGATCGAGCACGCGGCCACGTTTCACCCGGACACCGAGATCGTGTCGCGCCTGCCCGAGGGGCCGATCCGGCGTACCAACTGGGCCGGGGTACGCGAGGTGTCCAAGCAGGTCGCCAACGCCCTGACCCAGCTCGACATCCAGCCGGGCGACCGCGTCGGCACGCTGGCGTGGAACAGCGATCGTCACCTCGCGCTCTACTACGGCGTCTCCGGTTCTGGCGCGGTGCTGCACACCGTGAACCCCCGGCTGTTCGCCGACCAGATCACCTACATAATCAATCACGCAGAAGATCAGGTGCTGTTCTTCGACATCACGTTCGCACGGCTGGTGGAACAGCTTGCGCCGCAACTGAAGACCGTCCGCGCTTTCATCGCGATGACCGACCGCGAGCACATGCCCGACATCGATGTGCCCGAGTTGCTGTGCTTCGACGAGCTGATCGGATCTCAGTCGACCGCCTATACGTGGCCGGAGTTCGACGAACGCAGTGCCTCGTCGCTGTGCTACACGTCCGGTACGACCGGCAACCCGAAAGGGGTGCTGTACTCGCACCGTTCGACGATGCTGCACGCGCTGACCGCGATCGCGCGCGACAACTTCGACGTGCACAGCGGGTCCTCGGTGTTGGTCGTGGTTCCGATGTTCCACGCCAATGCCTGGGGCACGCCCTATACCGCACCACTGGTCGGCGCCCGGTTGGTACTGCCCGGCCCACATCTGGACGGCGAGAGTGTTTATCAGCTGATGCGTGACGAGCACGTCAACATGACTCAGGGTGTGCCCACGGTCTGGATGATGCTGTTCACCTATCTGGACGAACACCCCGAGATCGATCCCCATGAGATCGACCTTCAGTACGCCTGTGTGGGCGGTGCGGCGTTGTCTGCATCGATGATCGAACGCTTCGAGCGCGACTTCGGTGCCGAATCCGTGCAGGGCTGGGGCATGACGGAGACCAGTCCGCTGTGTGTCATCGGTAGGTTGCGGACCAAACACGCCGAGCTGCCTGCCGAGGAGCAGCTGAAGCTCAAGCTCAAGCAGGGCCACGCAGTCTGGGGTGTCGATCTCAAGATCGTTGACGACGACGGTCGTCCGCTGCCATGGGACGGCAAGGCGTTCGGAGAGGTGTTCGTTCGCGGTCCTTGGATCGCCAGCGGGTATTTCAAGGGTGAGGGCGGCGGCAAGCTCGACTCGGAGGGGTACTTCCCGACCGGCGACGTCGCGACGATCGACCACGAGGGCTACGTCCACCTGGTGGATCGCTCAAAGGACGTCATCAAGTCCGGCGGCGAATGGATCAGCTCAATAGACCTGGAGAACGCGGCGACCGGCCATCCCGCGGTGGCCGAGGCCGCCGTTATCGGTGTGCCGCATCCCAAGTGGCAGGAGCGCCCGCTGCTGCTTGTCGTAGTGCGTCCCGGGCACGCGGTGACCCGCGAGGAGTTGTTCGATTACCTATCCGGTGAGGTGGCCAAGTGGTGGCTGCCCAACGACGTGGTCTTCGTCGACGAACTGCCCCACACCGCCACCGGCAAGCTGTTGAAGATGAAGCTGCGTGAGCAGTATCGCGACCATCAGTTGCCGGATGAATGACCGACGTCAGCGGGTGACCATCGCATGGATCTCGCCGACCGACCACGGCGGCGAGTCGTGGTGGTCGCGATAGCCGAGGATTGACGGTGTTTGGCGGTCGAAGCGACCGACGAAACCGCCTGCGGCGATGAAGATCTGACCCGTGACGTCCTTGGCGAGATCGCCTGCGAGGTAGGCGTACGTCGGCGCGACGTACTCGGGTGGCGGAGCGTCGAGTGCGGCCTGCGTGCTCACCTCGTCCAGTAGGCCGCGACGGTTCAACCCGACGATGTGGGCCTCGTACTCCGGACCTGTCGACAGCCGCGTCTTCGCGCCCGGGCATACGACGTTCGCGCGTACACCGTGTTCCTCGAGTTCGGCGGCGATCGCCAGCGTCAACCCGTTGATCCCGCCCTTGCCGGCGGGATACCCGGTCCCGCCGTAGTCGCCGAGGAACGCGAACGAGCTGGTGGTGATGATGGATCCGGCACCCTGCGCGACCATGTGCGGCACCGCGGCACGGCACGTCTCGAACACCGTGCCGAGATGGGCGTCGAGCAGGTCGCGGAACTCAGCGCTGGTG
The DNA here is from genome assembly GCA_032162325.1 of Mycobacterium sp. Classification (GTDB taxonomy): domain Bacteria; phylum Actinomycetota; class Actinomycetes; order Mycobacteriales; family Mycobacteriaceae; genus Mycobacterium. The sequence goes on from JAVRPG010000080.1 coordinate 5,535, forward strand.
ACTTTGAGGATCGACTCGCCGGCCAGCCCCGCGGTGCCCGCGCAATTCACCAGGACGTCGACGCTGCCGAAATTCTCTGCGCACGTGTCTATCAGCGCGTCGGCGGTGGCAGGATCGGCAGGCGAGCCCGGAAACGCTATCGCTCCGGGAATGCGTTGAGCCGCTTCGCTTGCCGCATCGGCGTCGCGTCCGTTGACCACCACGCCTGCGCCGTGCTCGGCCAGCAGCTCGGCCACCGCCAGACCGACACCGCGAGTGCCGCCGACGACAACGGCGCCGCGACCGGCCAGCGGTTGGCTAATGGCCGTCGCCCTCTTGGGCGAACTGCATGGCGTCCATGTTCCAGAAGCCGCGCAGGTTCGTGATCAGTCCGGCGTCGTTGACCTTGTAGGTGAACACGCCACGCACGGTCGCGGTGAACCCGTTCGGGAACCGTGTGCGCAGCACCAGGATGTAGGCGATCTCCGTCGGAGAACTCGACGGGAACGTCGCTTCGCGGGTGACGGTCAGCTGATTGGGCCCGATGTTCGCGTCGAAGAACGCGCCCACCGCCTCCTTGCCGCGAATCCCGTTGCCGTCCGGGTTGGTGACCGCTTCGCCGATCGGGTCCTCGATGACGATGTCGTCGGCCATCAGCGCGAGCCAACCCGCCTTGTCGCCCGCCTGGACGCATCGCCACGATGATTCCGATGCGGCGACGACCGGTGACTGTTGAACGGTCTCTGTGTTGTTTTCGGGCATAGTTATTCACTCCTTTGTTAGATGGCGCAGGCGGCGCGGGCGCCGTCCTCGGTGGCCTTGCGGATGAGGCCGAGCCCGGTGCAGTCGCCTGCGGCGGCCACACTGGTGTTGGGCAGGGCTGCGACGAGCTTCTCGTACAGTTCGGTGTTCGGTTGCAGGGTGCCTGCGATGACAACGCTGTCCGCGGCGAGGCGGCGGTGTGTGCCGCCGTACGGTGTGAAGACGACGCCGTCGGCTTCGATCTTGTCGACCGGGGCGCGCACGTGCACCGCAACGCCCAACCGGTCGAGCCGGTCCATGTGTTCGGTCTTGCGTTTGTTGCCCAGTTCCGGAGCGATGGTCTTGTCGGCCTCGAGCACCGACACCAGCCGGCCACGCGCGGCGAGGAATTCGGCGAGCTCCAGCGCGACAAGGTCGGCGCCGACGATGACGACCCGACGGCCAAGCGGCATCCAGGCCTTGGATGCCATGCGAACAGCTTTGGGGCGAACCAGCCGGTGTCGCCAGCCGCCAAATCGCTCACGCAGCGCTTGCCCTGTCTGCACATGCGGCAGGTCCGAGCCGGGGATGGTCGGCAGCAGCACCTGACCGCCGTTGGCCACCACCACCGCGTCGGGCTGCAGGTCGACGACGTCGTCGGCCGAAATCTCCTGTCCCAGTTCGACCTTCACCGGGCTGCGGCCGACCTCGTCGCGCAGCCACCGCAGGAACGGCTCGTTCTCGGGGTGCAGGATCGACGCCCACAGCAGTGCGCCGCCGGTCTGGGTGTTGCGTTCGAACAGCGTGACGTGATGTCCCCGTTCGGCGGCCACCCTCGCCGTCTCCATGCCTGCCGGCCCGCTGCCGATCACCACCACCTTCTTGGGACGGGACGCGCGCGGGGCGGCGAGCTTGCGCTCCTTGCCGGTGCGCGGGTTGACCGCGCAGTCGACCGAGAAACGTTGTTCCATGGCGTCGATGCAGTTTTCGCACGAAATGCACTTGCGGACGCGGTCGGCGTGGCCGGAGGCGACCTTGGCAGGCAGCTCGGCATCGGCCAGCATCGGCCGACCCATCGCGATGAAGTCCGCTCGGCCGTCGGCGAGGATCTGCTCGGCGCGCTCAGGATCGTGGATGCGGCCAACGGCGATGACCGGCACATCGACCACCTGCTTGACGGCGGCGGCGGCGCCGACGTTGAGTGCGTCGCCGTCGTCGGCGGAGTTGACCATGCCGGTGACCAGCCTGTCGATCACGCCGCCGCTGACATGGAAGGCGTCGACTCCCGCGGCCACCAGTTGCGGTGCCACCTGGGCGGTTTCGAACATCGGGCGACCGCCCGCGACGCGTTCGTACCCGGAGATGCGCAATGTGATGGGCAGCTCGTTGCCGATCTCTGAGCGGATGGCGGCCAGCGCCTCGAGCACCACGCGGACGCGGCCCTTCACAGAGTCGCCGCGGTATTCGTCGGTGCGACGGTTGCGCTGCGGTGCCAGGAATGAGCCGAGGAACATGTAGCCGTGCGCGGCATGTAGTTCGATGCCGTCGTAACCGGCCTCTGCTGCGCGCCGCACCGCCGCCTTGAACAGGTCGAACACCTTGACGAGCTGCTCGTGGGTGACCTCGGTCGACGGCCTGCCCGTCAGATACGACGGAATGACCGACGGCCCAATCGAAGTCACGCCGTGCATCTCCGGCCCGAGCCCGTCGGGTCCAGCGTGCACGATCTGCGGCTGGATCTTCGCGCCGTGCTCGTGCACCACCTCGACCAATGCACGGTGGGCTTCGATGGCGGCATCGGTGCCCAGGTGCAGCCCACCCGGCGTCTCTGGGTGGTGGTGGTCGATCCCGGTGGCGCCCACGGTGATCAGCCCGACGCCGCCCTTGGCGCGGGCGGCAAAGTAGTCGCGGGTGCGCTCCGACGGCAGCCCGTCCGGCGTGCCGTACATGGTCTCCATCGGAGACATCACCAACCGGTTGCGTAGCGACATCGCGCCGATATGGCCCGGCGCGAAGAGATGTGGGAAGTGTGGCGATGAGCCGCTTGCGCGAAGAGCAGACAGCCGAATCACCGTGAGAATCGGCCGGCGAACGCCCGCAGTGGGAGGTCGGCACTGGTGACGATTCCGGGCGGCGCGTCGACCACTGCGCGAATGGAGTTCAGCGCGGGCATGCCCGTCACGGTCATCCCGATCTTCGCGAACGCGTCTACCGATGAGAAATCGGTGCCGGGCTTGGGCAGGACCATGTGCTTGCTGTAGATGCACGGGTCGCCGTCGATCTTGGTGATGTAGCAACCCTGGATGTCCCAATGCGGATCGGTGTGCGGGGTCATCTGCCAGTCCATGCGCAGCTCGACCCGCTTGACGTCGTCGACCGTGCCGACATAGCGCAGCACGCAACCGCCCAGTGATCCCGCGGGCAGCTGATACCAGCCCAGGTCGACATCCTTTGTGCAGGCGCCTAGTTCGTAGAGGAACTTGACCTCGTTGAGCTCGATGTCGAGGCAGTCCGCCATCAACCGAACGCCGTCCTCGAACACCCGGGTGCCGAGCTCGAGAAGCCGCGGCACCTCGGGGTCGTCAGCCGGCCTGCCGAACCCGCAGTTCTGCCATGTCTCGGCCGAGTGATGGCAGGACACGTCGACCGACTCGATGCAGGTGACGCTTTCGATGTCGGCGACGTCGGTTGAGTGCACGATCGTGAGGATCTGCGCGAGACCGGGGTTCATGCCGGCGCCGTAGAACGTCGAGTGACCCCGCTCGCAGGCGGCCGCCAGAAGGCCGGATTCGGTTGTGCCGTTGCGGCGGTGGTTGGTGTCGCGGTGGTGTCCGGTGATCCAGTCGGCGGTGGTGACGACGTTGATGCCGGCCTCCAACACCTGCGTGTAGAGCTCGATGTCGGGCCAGACCCCGTGAAACGTCAGGCAATCCGGACGCGCGGCCAGGATCTCGTCGACGGTGCCGGTTGCGGTCACGCCAATCGGGCCGATGCCGGCGATCTCGCCGACATCGCGCCCAATCTTTTCCGGCGAATAGCAATGCAGCCCGACGAGCTCCAGATCCGGGTGTTTCTGGATGCGCCTGATCATCTCGGTGCCGACGTTTCCCGACGCCACCTGGAAAACGCGCAACGGGCTGCTCATGGGGACCTACCTATCATCGTCGGTGTAGCGAATGATGCCGCGAATGTTCTTGCCGTCCAACATGTCCTGGTAGCCGTCGTTGATCTGCTCCAGCTTGTACTGGCGCGTGACCATGTCGTCGAGGTTGAGTTTGCCCGCCTTGTACATCGACAACAGCTGTGGGATGTCGTACTGCGGGTTGCCGCCGCCGAAGATGGTGCCCTGCAGGTTCTTCTGCAACATAGACAGCATGAACAGATTGAGTGTCACCTGCGTGTCGAGGAGGCTGCCGATCGCGGTGAGCACACAGGTGCCGCCCTTCGCGGTGATCATCATGTAGCTGTCGATGTCTGCGCCCTTGACCTCGCCGACCGCGACGACCACCTTGTGCGCCATAAGACCCCAGGTGACCTCGGCGATACCCGCCAGCGCGGCGTTGATGTCCGGATACACATGGGTAGCACCGAATTTCAGTGCCTGATCGCGCTTCCATTCCACCGGGTCGATGGCGAAGACGTAGCGGGCGCCGGCGTTGACCGCGCCCTGCAGCGCCGACATGCCGACGCCGCCGACGCCGACGATCGCGACGTCTTGCCCCGGTCGGATGTCGGCGGAGCGGGTGGCCGATCCATAGCCGGTGGTCACGCCGCAACCGACCAGGCACGCGACCTCGAACGGAACCGACGGGTCGATCTTCACCACCGAGCTCTTGTGCACCACCATGTACGGCGAGAAGGTGCCCAGCAGCGTCATCGGGAAGACGTTCTGGCCCTTGACCTGAATGCGGAAGGTGCCGTCGGAGACGGCGGCGCCGTTGAGGAGGCCCGCGCCCAGGTCGCAGAGGTTACGCAACCCAGCCTGACACGACTGACACTTG
>JAVRPG010000081.1:0-5191 GCA_032162325.1 Mycobacterium sp.
GAAGAGGCCGCGGCGGCCTTCCTTGCGGGCCGCATCCGGTTCCCGGCGATCGTGCGAACGATCGCCGAGGTCCTGCGCGCTGCCGACCAGTGGGCCGCCGAACCCGCTACCGTGGAAGACGTACTCGATGCGCAACGCTGGGCCCGCGAGCGGGCAAAGGGCGCAGTATCCCGGGAGGTCGTCACCACCAAATGATCATGTGGATCATCGGCGTCGCGTTTTTTGCGCTCTGCATCTTGGTATCGGTGGCGCTGCACGAATGCGGGCACATGTGGGCGGCCCGCGCGACCGGGATGAAGGTGCGCCGCTACTTCGTCGGCTTCGGCCCGACGCTGTGGTCGACGCGTCGGCCCAACAAGCTCGGCCACACCGAATACGGCCTCAAGGCGGTCCCGCTCGGCGGCTTCTGCGATATCGCAGGTATGACCGCGATCGACGAGATTGCGCCCGAGGACCAGCGCTACGCGATGTACCGGCAGAAAACCTGGAAGCGGGTGCTGGTGCTGTTCGCCGGGCCCGCGATGAACTTCGTCATCGGTCTGGTGCTGATCTACGGGATGGCGCTGTTCTGGGGACTTCCGAACCTGCATCCACAACCTGCCGCCTATGTCAGCGAAACCTCTTGTGTCAAACCGGAACTCAGCAAGGGCCAGATGGGCCAGTGCACGGGGACAGGTCCGGCCGCTGCGGCGGGCATCAAGGCAGGCGACATCATCGTCAAGGTCGGCGACACCGACGTGCACAACCCTGACGAGATGGTCGCCGCGGTGCGCAAGCTCACCGGGCCGACGCAATTTGTCGTCGAGCGCGATGGATCGCGGATCACCACCATGGTCGACGTCACCCAGACCCGACGCTGGACCTCCGACACGGCCCAGACTCCGTCCACCGTCGCCGCGGTTGGTATCGCCGCCGCCGAGTTCGGGCCCGTCAAATTCGAGCAGTACAACCCGTTGACCGCGATACCGGGCACCGTGGCGTTCACCGGCGACCTCGCCGTCGAACTGGGCAAGTCGCTGGCGAAAATTCCCACCAAGATCGGCGCGCTCGTGCACTCCATCGGTGGCGGCGAACGCGATCCGGAGACGCCGATCAGTGTCGTTGGCGCGTCGATCATCTGCGGCGACGCGTTCGAGCGCGGGTATTTCATGGTGTTCTGGTTCTTCCTTGCCCAGCTGAATTTCGTGCTCGGCGCGATCAACCTGATACCGCTGCTGCCGTTCGACGGCGGTCACATCGCGATCGCGTTGTTCGAGAAGATCCGCAATATGATTCGGAAGGCCCGCGGGATGGTGGCCGCGGCGCCGGTGAACTACCTCAAGCTCATGCCGGCCACCTACGTCATCTTGGTTGTGGTGATCGGCTATATGGCGCTGACGGTGACCGCTGACTTCGTCAACCCGATCAGACCGTTCCAATAGGAGACACCGATGGCCACCGGCCAACAAATTGGTCTAGGTATGCCGGCACCCCCGGCCCCCACGCTCGCCCCGCGGCGCAAGACGCGACAGCTCATGGTCGGCAACGTCGGCATCGGCAGCGACCATCCCGTCGCTGTGCAATCGATGACAACCACCAAGACGCACGACGTCAACGCGACGCTGCAGCAGATCGCCGAGCTGACCGCGACCGGCTGCGACATCGTCCGGGTGGCCTGCCCGCGACAGGAGGACGCCGACGCGCTGTCCGAGATCGCCAAGCACAGCCAGATCCCGGTGATCGCCGACATCCACTTCCAGCCCAAGTACATCTTCGCCGCCATCGACGCCGGCTGCGCTGCGGTGCGCGTAAACCCCGGCAACATCAAGGAATTCGACGGCCGGGTGGCCGAGGTCGCCAAGGCGGCCGGGGCGGCGGGCATTCCGATCCGCATCGGCGTGAACGCCGGGTCGCTCGACAAGCGAATGATGGAGAAGTACGGCAAGGCCACGCCGGAGGCGCTCGTCGAGAGTGCGCTGTGGGAGGCATCGCTGTTCGAGGAGCACGGCTTCGGCGACATCAAGATCAGCGTCAAGCACAACGACCCGGTGATCATGGTCGCCGCATACGAGCAGTTGGCCGCCCAGTGCGATTACCCACTGCACCTAGGCGTCACCGAGGCGGGCCCCACATTCCAGGGCACCATCAAGTCCGCGGTCGCATTTGGCGCATTGCTGTCGCGGGGGATCGGCGACACGATTCGGGTGTCGCTGTCGGCGCCGCCGATCGAAGAGGTCAAGGTCGGCAACCAGATCCTCGAATCGTTGAACCTGCGACCCCGCGGACTCGAGATCGTGTCCTGCCCGTCGTGCGGACGCGCGCAGGTAGACGTCTACACACTGGCCAACGCGGTCACCGCCGGACTGGACGGGCTCGACTTCCCGCTGCGCGTCGCCGTCATGGGTTGTGTTGTCAACGGTCCGGGCGAGGCGCGCGAGGCCGACCTCGGTGTCGCGTCCGGAAACGGCAAGGGCCAGATCTTCGTCAAGGGTGAGGTGATCAAGACCGTGCCCGAGGCGCAGATCGTAGAGACCTTGATCGAAGAGGCGATGCGAATCGCCGAAGAACGGGGTGGCGAATCATCTACGAGCGGTTCGCCGGTTGTGACCGTAAGCTAAGGAATGACCCTCTGAGCGGGGTCACCCGGCCCGGGATCGGTTAGAAAGAGTCTCCATGTCGGCTCCGCCGCTGTTTCGCCTCGTCGACGAGCGACGGGTGTCGGTGGTGCGTGACGCCGCGGCGGTTCGCCGTGTGCTCGACGAGGATCCCGTCGGTTCCTGCATGGTGGCCTCGCGGGTCGCCGAACACGGCGTCGAGCCGTCCGCGATCGGCGGTGAGTTGTGGACGCGGCGGCGGGCGAGCGAATCACTGTGCTACGCGGGCGCGAACCTGATCCCGTTGTGCGGCGACCTCCACGATCTAAACGCGTTTGCGGACAAGGCGATGGGCACCGCTCGGCGCTGCTCGTCATTGGTCGGCCGCGCCGAATACGTGATGCCGATGTGGCGGCGCCTCGAGCACGCCTGGGGCCCGGCACGCGACGTGCGTGAGCATCAGCCGCTGATGGCCCTGAGCACGGCGCCGCAATCGCCGATCGACCCGGCAGTGCGCCCGGTTCGCATCGACGAACTCGACGCCTACCTGGTGGCGGCCATCGACATGTTCATCGGCGAGGTCGGCGTCGATCCGCGAATCGGCGACGGCGGGCGCGGCTACCGGCGACGGGTCGCGGGGCTGATTGCCGCGGGCCGGGCGTGGGCCCGATTCGAGCGCGGCCGGGTGGTCTTCAAGGCCGAGGTCGGGTCGCAGTCGCCGTCGGTCGGCCAGATCCAGGGCGTGTGGGTCCATCCCGATTGGCGCGGCCACGGCCTTGGCACTGAGGGCACCGCGACGCTGGCGTCGGCGGTGGTGCGCAGCGGCCGCATCGCGAGCCTCTACGTCAACGACTTCAACGCCGTCGCCCGTGCCACCTACGCGCGCATTGGTTTCACTCAGGTCGGCACATTCGCCACCGTTCTTCTCGACTGATTTCGAGCGGCGGGACGGCTCCTGACTACGCTTCATACATGACCGACGTTGACCGCAGAGTCGCCCGCCGCGAAATCGCCGACACGCTCGTCCGCGCGCTCGAACGGCGCCACGAGATCCTCGACGTGATTGTGGAAGCCGAGGATTACGACGCTGCCGTCGAGTCGATCGCCACCACGCTCGGCACGTCGCTGGTCGCTGCCGAGGCAGTGCTCCGGTTGTCCTTCGACCGGCTCACCAAGGTGTCGCGGCGCAGGATCGCCGAAGAACTCGAGGATCTGAACACCCAGCTCAGCTTCACCATGGGCGAGAAGCCGGCGAGCACTGGACACAACCTGGTGCTGCGGCCGTTCGCGGCCGACAAGGACCGCGATATATTCGCCGCGCGCACCGACGATGTGCGTGCGGCTGGCGACGGGTCGGGTGCGCCCGCCGGTGACCTCGATGATGAGATCCGCGCTGCCGTCGGCCGAGTCGACGCGGAAGAGGCGGCATGGTTGGTGGCCATCGACGGATCGGAAAAAGTCGGCATGGCGTTCGGCGAGCTGGCCGGGGGCGAGGTCAATGTCCGGATCTGGATCCACCCCGCCTACCGCAAGCGGGGCTACGGCACGGCCGTGCTGCGCAAGTCGCGTTCGGAGATGGCCGCGTACTTCCCTGCGGTGCCGCTGGTGGTGCGAGCGCCCGCGGCTGGGCCCTACGGGTCGTAATTCGCGACTTCTGGATGAGGGCTGTGTTCTCGCACGGATAGCGACCGTGGAGCAGAAATCGGCGCGGTAACGGTTCGCTGTCGGTGCGCCTGCGCGGCTGAGCACCACAACGCTTCTAACATCTGCCCCAATGGCAACTTCAGTATCACGCATGGTCGGTCTCGTGATGGTCGCTGCGGTGGTGGCGACGCTCAACGCGTGCACGCCGAAGCCCAACGGACCCGAACCAATCGCCGAGAAGTTTTTCGCAGCGCTGGCCACCGGTGACACCGCGGCCGCCGCGGAGCACAGTGACAAGCCCGCCGACGCCAGGGCGGCCCTCAACGAGGCGTGGGCCGGGCTGCAGGCCGTCCGGTTGGACGCCCAGATCGTGGGCTCGAAGTACGCCGAGGACACCGGCAGTGTCACCTACCGCTACACCTGGCACCTGCCGAAGAACCGGACCTGGACCTACGACGGGCAACTGAACATGGTCCGCGACGAGGGCGGGTGGGAGGTCCGCTGGAGCGCGACGGGGTTGCATCCGCGGCTCGGCGAACACCAGACGTTCGCGCTGCGCGCCGACGCGCCGCGGCGGGCGTCGGTCAACGAGCGCGGCGGGACCGACGTGCTGGTGCCCGGCAATCTGTACCACTACACGCTGGACGCGAAGTCGGCGGGCGGCGCGTTGATGCCGACCGCCCGGGCCGTGGTTGAGGCGCTGCGGCCGTTCGACAACACCTTGGACCCGCAGCGGCTCGCCGAGCAGGCCAGCTCGTCGAAGGACCCGCTGAGCCTGATCACGCTGCGCCAGTCCGATCACGACCGGGTAGCGGGGGCAATCGCGGCCCTGCCAGGTGTCGTGGTCACACCGCAGGCCGAACTGCTGCCGACAGACGATTCGTTCGCGCCCGACATCGTCAGCCAGGTCAAGAAGGCGGTCGTCGACGACCTCGACGGCGACGCGGGCTGGCGCGTGGTCAGCGTCAATCAGA
>JAVRPG010000082.1:0-6690 GCA_032162325.1 Mycobacterium sp.
CCGCCGGCTTGGTGTGCGGCAGCAACACCCGCCAATACACCTGCCACGGGGAGCAGCCGTCGAGTATGGCGGCCTCCTCGAGCTCCTTGGGAAGGGTGCGGAAGAACTGCCGCATCAGATACGTGCCAAAGGCGCTGCCGAACAGTCCGGGCACGATCATCGACCACGGTGTGTCCGTCCAGCCGAAGATCCGCATGAGAATGAACTGCGGGATCACGGTGACCGTGAGAGGCACCATCAGGGTGCCCAGATAGGCGAGGAACAACACGTCACGGCCCTTGAATGGCAAGCGGGCGAACGCATATCCGGCCAGTGAGCAAAAAAACACCTGTCCAGTCGTAACGCATCCGGCGTAGAACATGGTGTTGAGAAACATCCGCCAGAACGGCATCAGCTGAAACACTTCGGCGTAGTTCGACCACTGTGGATGTGGTGGAATCAGCACCGGCTCGGTGATCTCGGACTGCTTCTTCAGCGAGCCCGACAGGGCCCAGAGGATCGGAAAGAGGGCGCACCACGCCATCGCGATGAGCGCCGTGTAGAGCGCAAGCGCACGCAGGACGCTGAGTTTGATCACTCGCGCGGTCAGACTCGACATCATTGCTCCAGCGAGTTCTTGCGTGAGAACCGCAGCTGCAGGAACGTAATGACCAGCAGGATCGCGAACATCACCCAGGCAAGCGCAGACGCGTAGCCGACGTCGGAAAAGGCAAACGCGTTCTGGATCAACATGATTCCGAAGACGTATGTGCTGGTCTCCGGACCGCCGTGGGCGCCGGTGAGGACATAGACTTGGTCGAATGCCTGGAACGAGTTGATTATCGAGATGACGACGACGAATGACAATGCGCTACGGACCAACGGAACCGTGATGGAGAAGAATCGTCGTACTTCCCCGGCGCCGTCCATCTTCGCCGCCTCGTAGAGGTCGTCGGGTATGCCTTGCATGGCGGCGAGCAAGATGGCGGTGGCGAATGGGACGCTTTTCCAGATACTGACGAGGCACACTGAGAACATCGCCCACTTCGGGTCGACCAACCAGGGCACCGGACCGATCCCGATCCGGCCGAGCATGATGTTGAAAAGGCCGTTACTGGTGTCGAAGACGAAGCGCCACACCATGGCGATCACCACGGAAGAGACGGCGAGCGGCAGGAACAGAATGGTCCGAAAGACGCCGATCCCCTTGAGTTTCCGGTTCAGCACGGCAGCAACGATGAGGCTGATGACGACCGTCGGCAGGGTGGTCCCGACGGTCAAGACCACCGTGTTGCGCAACGCGATGGCGAAAAGCGGGTCCCCGTTGAGCAGCCGATGAAAGTTCACCCACCCGACGAACTTCGCTGGGGTGAACAGGTCCCACTTCTGAAAGGCCATGTAGAGCGAGAATCCCAGGGGAAACACCATGAACACGGCCACCGCGAGCAGGTTCGGCGCGACGAACGTGCGTCCCGCCGTAGCTTGCCGCCTCGCCAGCACGGAACGATCGCTCGTCGGCGCGGGTGCCCTCTCGCTGACAGTCATTGATCGCGCAACACCTCGTCGGCCTCAGGAGCAAGCCCGTTCTTGAACGATGCCGCCGATTGGAATCCGTGCAGAACGGGGCCGAAGCGGCGATCCATCAGAGCATCGATCCTTTCCCACGCCGGGGTGACCGGCAGGTGCCTCGAGCGCTCCGGTCCGCCGGTGAGAACTTCGAGGTTGTGCACCCGGCTATGAGCTTTGGCGAATCCCGGAGAATTCACCGCGGACCTCAATACCGGTACGAATAGGCCGGATTCGGCGATCACGGCCTGCCCAATGGGACCGGTCACGAACTTCACGAATTCCCATGCCTGCTGCTTGCGGGGGCTGTCGGCCGCGATGGCAAGACCGGTTGTTCCGACGTCGGATCGCGCACCGTGTCCCTTCGGGCCCACCGGCAACACCGTGACGTCGAAATCCAGGCCGTCGGCCGCGGAAAATGTGCCGTAGCGCCAGTGCCCGCCCACTGCCATCGCGGCCCGGCCCAGCGAAAAGAGATCCGTCGTGGAGGTAGATTGCTGGTCAGCCGCCGTCGGGGCCACCCGGTACCTGTTGGCCAGGTCCGCGTAAAACTGGACACCCTCGATGAACGCGTCATCATCAAAATTCATGCGCCCCGGGTTGTTCCACGGGATGGACCAGCCGGCGCCATTATTCATTCCGAACAGACCCGCAGAGTAGTAGGGCACCCATGTGTCGACAAAGCCCCACTGCGTGACCTTGCCGGACTCGTCACGTTTGGTGAGCGCCCTGGCGCATTCAAGGAACTCGGCGAAACTCCAGGCATCATCCCAACGGCCGGGCGGTCTCAAGTTCGCCTCGTCGAAGAGCTTCTTATTGAAAAACAGAAAGGTCCCCGACCATTGCTCCGGGAATGCGTATTGCCTACCCTTGAACCCGAACGTGTCGTACAACACTGGGACGCTGTCCGATTTCAGTTGGGCAGCATAGGTCGGGTCCGAGGCGAGAATCGTGTTTAAATCCAGCAGCACACCCCGATCGGCCAGCCCGGCATAAGTCAGCTCCCAGGCCATCAACACATCCGGGCACTTCCCGCCCGCGCAAAACGTAAACATCTGCTGCATCGGGTCGCCCCCTGACCGCACCGTGCGCACCTTGATATCGGGGTGTCTGCGCTGAAACTCGTCGATGATCCGCATCCGCACGTTTGCCTCTTCCGGATTGGCCTGGAAGAAGAACGTCAACGCGTCGTCGTGGTAATCACATCCGGCCAGCGTCGAAGCGACGAGGGAGGCACCCAGAACACCGGCACCGCGCAGCAGCGTACGTCGCCCGAACGGCCGACTGTGATGCCGCTCGAGCCTGGTAAAGATCGGAGACTGGTTGTCTGCCATTCAGGCCGATCATCCTTGACGACTAGATCTTTGGCTTTGCTATTGATACTGCGGCTCGTGCTGTGGTGACTGCTCACAGCCGTGGCAATTTGAATCTCCCGATCATGCGGCCAGGCGCTGCATCGGTGCATCGAGTTCCACATGCGCGGGGATCACCTGCCACAGTTGCGCGCGAGCGAGCCTATGTCGTTACCGCTGACGGCTGTCAACGCTCCCCGCCAGCTGGAATTTCTGCTTACCTGCCGACGGTAAATGCCCAGCGTCCCGACGCTGGAACATCGGGGCGGCCCTACGGCTGTCCTGGCGAATACAGGAGATAGTTCTACCCCTTGTTTCAAGGGAACCATCGCTCAAACGTCAGGCGCGAACCATGAAGATCACCAAAACCGTGATGTTGGCAGTAGCAGTCACGGCAATAGCAGCCATTGGCATCGGCAGCGCGCCAACCGCCTCCGCCCATTCCACCGTCCACGAATTCGGCACGTATGAACGGCTTTACGATGCTGGTGGTGCCGTCGTCACCGCCTGGACGGTCAGGGACCTCGAACCAAGCCGCGACACGGTCCCCGACTACCCGCTTGCCGGCAAGCTCTGGCAAGCAACGCCACCGTCCAAGCCGTTCGAGGCACCGTCACCCCGATCATCCCCGACCTCAACGCCCGCTCCAACAACGGCCAAAATTACCAGGTCCTCTGGCAAGCCTTCACCCCCAACGGGATCAGCGGAGCCACGTTGCCCCAAGGCGGCAAATCCAGCGGCAAGATCTACTTCGACGTCACCGGCCAAGCACCCGCCAAGGTCGTTTACAACAACGGAGTCCAAGATCTCCTCATCTGGGGAAGATAAGACCATCACATTGTCTGTCGTTGTTGTGAAGGGTCTGGCAGCGGGCACGCCGCGCCTTGTGTCTGGGTGGCTTGATCGCGTCCCCCGAGCCAGTGGTCGCTATCTCGGTAGGTAACGAACCGGAAGAGTCTTGGCCTGAATCGATTTCCGCGAATCGCACGGCCGGCGTCGCCTCGCCCTCAGGCTGCGAATCCGAGTGCGTTACCAATCCCCTTGTGGCGCAGCAAAGCACGCGAAACGGCGATTCCGGCCGGAATCGAAGTGGCGTCCCGGCGAAGGGATTACGCCGGCAGTTCCCAGCTCGCGCGAAGCCGTGCGATCCGGACTGCGCATGTACACGCGGCGGGTCGTAGCGCAGCATTGCGGCTGAGCTACGCGTGACCGACGTGTGGGCGGGGAGCCGACGGGGATCCTCGACACGACCGCCGCGCGTCAACGGCTAGGGCGCCGAGGTCGCGAGTCGAAGTACCAGGGTGGCGGTCGCGACCAGCAGCAGAACCGCGGCCGGTGCGAGCGCCTTCGCGTGAGTTATGCGCGCGCGCAGAAGGTATGCGAGGGCACCGATGAAATAGGCGATCAAACACACCGCCGCTGCTACTCCGAGCGGCCACCAGAACAGCCCTACAGCCAGACCGGCCGCTCCGCCGAATTCGGCAATCCCCAGCAACCACATCTTGTCGGTTGGAAACTTCACGGCCCGCATTCCGTCTGACTGACGGGGGTCGCCGACGAGCTTGCCCCGCGCCGATGGGATGAGCGCGACGGCCAACAAGGCAGAGCTGGCAATGGTGGCGGCGAACATCAATTCGCCTGGGGCGCAGTGGAAAGGAATTGGGCGAGCAGCACGTTGAGCAGCCGCGGTCGGGTGGCGAACACGAAATGGTCGGCTCCGGGGATCTCGACCAGGCACGACTTGCCGATACGCTCGCGGAGATAAAGTCCTACATCAGAAGGGACTTCACGACCAATAGCACTGCTCACCACCAGGGTTGACGTGGCGATCGACCGGAGAAGGTGGCGGTCGTCGTCGCGGGAGATTCCTTCGACGAATCCCATCAGGGTGTCGGTGCCTGCCGAGCGGCTCATCTCGGCGAACCACTGCTTCAGGCGATGCGCCTGGTCTTCGCCGACATCTCGGAATACTGTGGCTGGATCCAGAAGAAGGTCCGTGATCGCCTCGATTCCGCCATCACGCGTGGTTCGAACAAGCTGATTCATGGTGGCGTCGTCGAATCCCCACGGCCAGTCGTCGCCCCGGCGGAATCGCGGCGATGCGTTAATCACAGCGAGTTTGGCCAGCCGCTGCGGATGCTGTGCCGCGAACCGCAGCGCCACGTGTCCCGCCGAGGCGAACCCGATCACCGCCACCTCCCGTAGGCCGAGTTGGGTCAGCAGGATACCGAGGTCATCGGCGTAGAGCTGGGTGATATCGGTACGGTCGGGCGGAAGCTTGCTTGAGGCGCCATAGCCACGCAGATCGACGAATATATTGCGCGCCAACGGGTCGAAGTGCGCACGCTGGGCCGTCCACGACCTCGAGTCGAGGGGCAGCCCGTGCAGCCACACCACCGGGTTCTCGCCCTGCCCGGACAGGTAATACGCCAGCCGCGCGCCGTCAACGTCGAGATACCGGGGCTCCCATTCGGCCTGGCGAAAGACGGCCATCACCGGTTCTCGCGGTCGAGGGTCGGATAGCTGATGTTGTCGAGCCCCGGCACGGTTACCTTGGTGGGATCATTGGCGTGCTGGACGAGTTGAGCTACCGCGAAGTCAGTCACGCAGGACGACAACAGTTGTCGGGGATCTTCCAACACGACTCGCAGCCGAGTGACCATCGCCCGGAAATCGTCCGCATCACGAATGAGCGGCATCTCGCTGACTTCGGTCACCGCAAGGTCTGACACGTCGGCAGCCGCCACGCTGCGCGGGGTGAAGCGCGGGTAGCCGGGGAACATGATGTCCCCGAGACCCTGGATGGCGTGCAGGGCCGCCCACAACTGCCGCAGCGGCTCCTCCAGACTGGCGACCTCGGATAGGTCGCCGTCCTTGGGGGTGGAGAAGGTGGGCGCGTGCGGGGCCATATACATGCGTTCCAGCGGAAGCCGGTACTCACTGGCGCCGCGCAGCATTGCAGCGACGCTGCTGGTGTTCCACGTCACTCCCGCGGTGGGTCGCCCCTGCCTGCCTGCGACGATGACCATGACGCGGTCCCAGGCGACGTGCCGGGCGCGGAACCAGCGCAGCAGGCGATAGGCGTTGTCGAGGCCGACGAGGAAGAACGTCGCGACCATCATCTCGTTGATCATTGCCGGGCACGATCCGCCACCGGGAATGCTGCCCAGGTAGTCGCGCTGCAGGCTCTCGCGGGAGAGGTAGCCGTCCTCGGTTAGGGCGCGGCGCAGGTAAACCACGGTGGCGGCGCAGGCATAGTCGTACATCTGGGAGATCCGCTGTTCGCGGCCTCGAAACGCTTCCACGGCGATGGCATCGCGCCACACGGCGACCGTGTTGACCGCACGCGCCCGCTCGGTTGCCGTGATGAGTCGTTGCGCCTGTGCGCGCCACGCGCCGTCGCCCGCGCGTTCGTACAGGCTGACGAGCGAAGCCGCCGCCGGGCCCAGATGGGACAGACCCGCGAGTTCCGTGAATCCGCGCGTGCCGACGCGAAACCCCTCCACTTGTGGCGCCTGTCCTCGCCCCGGGTACAGAGCGATGTCGAAGCTCGTGGCGACGATGAGGGGATCCTGTTGGCGGCTGCGATATTCGGTGTGGGTCAAGGCGGAACCGATGCTCTGCGGATCAGCGGTGTAAACCGTGAACAGATCCGCCATTTCCGGGATTTCCGGATGCGCTGGGCTGGTCATAGCCCTGGCTCCTCGCCGTCGAATGAATCGTCGAACGTGTAAATCACTGTCTGGGAGGCGAACCGGACCTGAGGGCTCAAGCTGTTCGACACCGCCAACCG
>JAVRPG010000083.1:0-3179 GCA_032162325.1 Mycobacterium sp.
GCAGGTCGGCGTGCAGCACGTAGTGATCGCCGGAGCGGTAGAGGTCCATCGGCATGGCCAGTGGGACTCGGGCGGATCCGGGCGATGTACCGAGCAGCTGCGCGGCGAGTCTGTCGATGTCACGGAAGGGATCGGGATGAAGCACAGCAACCACCTCCTACATGCTGGTCGCCGCACCTCGCCACCGCGACGGGTGTCGGCTGGCTGCGCTCCTTCTGGTTTAGCACTCCACCCGCGCGAGCACCAGGGGTGTGCGCGCTGCGCCCAAGTCTTCGGCGATGAGGACCATCGTGTCCAGGATCGCCTTCCACATGAAAGGGGCCAGACGCGCCCCGATCTGCTCGCCGATGTCGGGCGATATCGGCGTCGATGCTGGCGATCCGGCCCAACGTGTGCGCGAACAGGAATCGGTGATGGGTCGGCGAGATGCCCGTTGAACGCTCGGCCCAACTCATTTTGCTGTTGCTTTACCTGGATACGCGGGGTAGACCTAAGGTACGGATCCACGGCAGACCAAGGTCGGACCGGAAGAGAAGATTCCTCCTCTCGGCTGTGGCGCCCAGCACGAGCACTAGGCACCCACGCGAAGCAAGGCCCATCAACTGGGCATAGCGCGGTGGGCTTGCGTCAGGGCGGGAAATGTCTCCTGACGCCGAGGCCACATTCCACCGCGCCATCATGCACGCTTGGTAACCAGGTGGTTCGTACTTCGGACGGCTCTCCTTTTCGTCAGGAGCGCCGTCCGACTCGTCTATGCCGAACTCCCGGGGCCGGTAGCGGTCTGCTTGCCGAAGCGAGCACTCCGCGAGCTGGGTGATCGTGTCCTGGGTGGCGACCGCATCGTTGAGCACCGTCGAGTCCAGCGCGCGCCGCCGCCCCCACCGCTCACTGCCCCACCGAGCCACCCCCGCCGCGGTCTACCAGGCCCGACCCAAAGCAAACCCCGGCACCCGCACCGACATCCATGAGCGCGTCCGCACCGACCGCGTCGACGAGGCCGGCTCCGTCACGTTGCGCGTGGCCGGGCGCCGGCCCACATCGGCGTCGGCCGAACCCACACCCGAACCCGCGTCCTGATCCTCGTCCACGACCTCAACATCAGAATCATCTTGGTCTTCGCCTTCGATGGTGTCGGCTGCTCGGCTTCGCGTTGGACGAACTCATCGAGGATCTGTCTCGATAGCTTGGACACGCTCACTCCGCGAGCCGCGGCGATTGCTTGGAGCTTTGTTCGCGTGTATTCGCAAACTCGTGTTTGCACGACCGGTGAGTGCCGCCGGACAGCGACTTGCCGCCGGGAATCAGATTGGCTGCGCGCCCGAAGACTTGCTCGGCGATCTCTTCGACCCGCGCTTCTGTGAGCCACTCACCGTGAAATACGAACTCTTCCTCACCGAGGCCGATGTCGCAGACTTCTGCGCCGGCCAGACTTTCCGGGAGGTTTCCCATCATCAGACTCACTTATCCTAGGTTCACTCTCCTGCTCATCACCGCCTCCATGCGGTCGGCATGCAGTGGATCGCCGCGAACTGTCCGGCGACCGACTCCGTCGCTGACGTTTGTTTCGTACGTTCAGGTGGGCTCGCGGAGTGGCAGGCGGGCAGCGCGATAAATCGCATCAGCACCACCGGGTCACAGCGTGCTTCGACGCCAGTCGATAGCCACTTGGTCGATGGGCGTCCCGGTACGGACCGCGATGTACTCGCGCGCCGTTAGCTCGACCTCGCGGGGAAAGCGAGCTTGTGTCACCCCGCCAAGTTCGGGAATGTGGACCATCCACCAGCCGCCGTCGCGGGTGACGTCGACATTGAAGCTGGACATTGGTCCCTCTCTGACGAGGCGGTCGGGGGTCTTCACTCAACGAGCACGAGATCAGCCACGCGCCGGTTCAACGATCGTCCGGTCATGCGATCGTGGTCGGCGCCAGCCTGGGGCCTCGAACACCGGGGGCGGCCCGCGCCGGCGAGGGGTCACCGGCGCGGGCCTGTCTGGGTAGGCGATTCTTCACTTACGAACCGCGGTGTCAGATTGGTGCAGCCTTCCAGCGCACGCTCATTGACCGTTACCGGCGCCAGCCAAACCAGTTACCCCAGCCGCGATCGCCGTGCCAGCCGCCGCGGTCACCCCAGCCGCCGCCATGATCGCCGCCGCCATGAAAGCCGCCACCATGAAAGCCGCCACCGCCGTGACCGGCGGTCTGGACAATATTGGGGGCCACGGCCGACGGCGCGGTGACGATCGCTGCCGGCTGAGCCGGCGCGGGATCGGCCATGGCCACTGGTGCGGCGGCAATCGCCACCGCGGCAGCACCCGCCGCCAACACCGGGGTGATGTAGTTCAGTCTGATTCGCATCGAGACACTCCTTCGCTTCGTGTGGTCCAATCTGGACTCACTCCAGAATTACGCCCCAGCGAACCCATGTCGTCACCGCCAACACCCATCAATGCTTCCCCACTAGCTGGAATCTGTTCTTACCGGTCAGCAGATTGATCGGCGGCAGCATGCGCGTCTCCACATCCCCACTGATAATGGGAGTATGTCCGGTGGAGTACCGCGCGTTCATCGGCTCGGTCAGCGGCCTCGCCCTGACGCGTGCCGGACGGTTACGCCGCGGACGCACCGACATCGCCGACCGTGCCAGCCCGGCATGCGCGGAATGCCCTGCGCCGATTTTGGCGCCGCCGACGACTGGACGCGGGCGCGCAGTGGCTGCCTCGTCGCCCACGACTAGCCGGGCCACCGCAAGGCAGACATGGATACGATCGAGCCCCACCTGGCCGCGGTTCGCCGCTGCGCCAAGGCCATTGACGACTGGGAGCCGGTCGTCCACGCATGGGTCCGCCTCGAGCTCGACGCCGCCGTCGTCGCGGCGCAGCGAGCCGACCGCGACGAGGTCCGACCCTTGTCAGGAAATACCCTGGGTATCAAGGACATCTATGACACCGCTGAGCAGCCGACCAGCTACGGATCGACGCTCTACAGTGGCCACCAGCCCCGCGCCGACGCCGCTGCGGTTGTGCTGTTGAAGCGCAGCGGGGCGATCCCGCTAGGCAAGACAGTCACGGCCGAATTCGCCTACGCGCACCCGGGGCCGACCAGAAACCCCCGCCGGCCCACCCACACCCCCGGCGGCTCGTCGATGGGGTCAGCGGTGGCCGTCGCCTGCGGAATGGCCGAT
>JAVRPG010000084.1:0-5547 GCA_032162325.1 Mycobacterium sp.
CCACCCGGCAGTTCAAGCGCATCCAGGGCCTGGGCAAGGCGCCGACCCGGCTAAAGGCCAGTGGCGCAGACTATTTCGATCTCACCCCCGACGACGACCAGAAGATGATCCTGGAGACCGTCGAGGAGTTCGCGGAAGAAATCCTGCGTCCGGCCGCCCGCGATGCCGACGACGCCGCGAGCTACCCGCCGGACCTGATCGCCAAGGCCGCGGAGTTGGGCATCACCGCCATCAACATCCCCGAGGATTTCGACGGCATCGCCGCGCACCGCTCGACGGTCACCAACGCGCTCGTTGCCGAGGCGCTGGCCTACGGCGACATGGGTCTTGCGCTGCCGATCCTGGCGCCCGGCGGCGTCGCGTCGGCGCTCACCCACTGGGGCAGCGCTGACCAGCAGGCCACCTATCTGAAGGAGTTCGCGGGCGACAACGTGCCCCAGGCCTGCGTGGCCATCGCCGAACCGCACGCGCTGTTCGACCCGACCGCGCTGAAGACGACGGCGGTGCGCACCCCGAGCGGATACCGGCTGAACGGCGTGAAATCGCTGGTGCCCGCCGCCGCGGACGCCGAACTGTTCATCGTCGGCGCCCAGCTGTCCGGCAAGCCCGCGCTGTTCATCGTCGAGTCGTCCACTCAGGGGGTGTCGGTCAAGGCCGATCCCAGCATGGGGATTCGAGCCGCCGCGCTCGGCCGGGTCGAACTCGACAACGTGTCGGTGCCGCCGAGCGCCCGGCTCGGCGAGGACGGCGCCACCGACGCCGACTATTCCGAGGCGATCGCACTCGCGCGGCTGGGCTGGGCCGCACTCGCGGTCGGTACAGCGCATGCGGTGCTCGACCACGTGGTGCCCTACATCAAGGAACGCCAGGCGTTCGGTGAGCCGATCGCACACCGTCAGGCGGTGGCGTTCATGACCGCGAACATCGCCATCGAGCTTGACGGCCTGCGATTGATCACCTGGCGCGGCGCGTCCCGCGCCGAGCAGGGTCTGCCGTTCGCCCGTGAGGCGGCGCTGGCCAAGCGGCTCGGCACCGACAAGGGCATGCAGATCGGCCTCGACGGCGTACAGCTGCTCGGCGGGCACGGCTACACCAAGGAACATCCCGTCGAACGCTGGTACCGCGACCTGCGCGCGATCGGCGTCGCCGAGGGCGTTGTCGTTATTTAGCGGAGTCATCTTACCGAGTCGTTATTCCTTATTCCGAATTACGAGCGAAAGACCTTTAAAGGCAATCAATTTGGAAATGACCAAGAATCTGCAGGCGGTCATCGACAAGGGCCACCAGGGCGCCGCGGAGATGATCCGGCCCATCTCGCGCAAGTACGACCTCGCCGAACACGCGTACCCGGTCGAACTAGACACGCTGGCCAACCTTTTCGAGGGAATCTCGGATGCCAAGACGATCTCATTCGCCGGCGCCGAGGCATTCCGCGACAGCGAAGCCTCGAATGAAAACCGCAACGGCGGCAACATGTCGGCGGTGCTCAATGCAACGGAGGTCAGCTGGGGCGATATCGCGCTTCTTCTCTCGGTGCCGCGCCAGGGCCTGGGCAACGCCGCGATATCCGGCGTGGCCACCGACGAGCAACTGGAGCGACTGGGCAAGGTGTGGGCCGCGATGGCGATCACCGAACCCGGATTCGGCTCTGACTCGGCGGCCGTGTCCACGACGGCCAAGCTGGACGGTCTCGAGTATGTGATCAACGGCGAGAAGATCTTCGTCACCGCCGGTTCACGGGCCAGCCACATCGTGGTGTGGGCGACGCTGGACAAGTCGCTGGGCCGGACCGCGATCAAGTCGTTCATCGTGCCGCGTGAGCATCCAGGTGTGACGGTTGAGCGCCTCGAGCACAAGCTCGGTATCAAGGCGTCCGACACCGCGGTGATCCGCTTCGACAACGCCCGCATCCCGAAGGACAACCTGCTTGGCGACCCGGAAATCCACGTGGACAAGGGTTTTGCCGGGGTGATGGAGACCTTCGACAATACCCGTCCGATCGTCGCGGCCATGGCCGTCGGCGTCGCCCGCGCCGCACTGGAGGACCTGCGCAAGATCCTCACCGACGCAGGCGTGGAGATCTCCTACGACAAGCCCGCTCACGCCCAAAGTGCGGCGGCAGCGGAGTTCCTCCGAATGGAGGCCGACTGGGAAGCCGGCTATCTACTGAACGTGCGGGCAGCATGGCAGGCCGACAACAACATCCCCAACTCCAAAGAGGCGTCGATGGCCAAGGCCAAGGCCGCCCGGGTGGCCACCGACGTCACCCTCAAGGCGGTCGAAATGGCAGGCACCACAGGCTATTCCGAGGAGACATTGCTGGAGAAGTGGGCGCGCGACAGCAAGATCCTCGACATCTTCGAGGGGACTCAGCAGATTCAGCAGCTGGTGGTGGCCCGCCGCCTGCTGGGCCTATCGTCGTCCGAGCTGAAGTAGCGGATCAGAAGCCGTCCGTCACCACGACCCGCGTGCGGCCGGTGACACCGCCCCCGACGATGGCGCGCAGTATCTGGGGAGCCTCGAGGATCGAGACGTCGTGCGTGATGCCGTCGAGGTGGGGCGGCAACAGGTCGGTCTCAATCGACTGCCACAAGTCACGACGCTTGTCGATCCGCAACATCACCGAATCGATGCCGGCCAGGGTTACGCCCCGCAAGATGAAGGGCATCACCGTCGTCGGCAGGTCATGCGACCTGGCCAGCCCTGAGATCGCTGCCACGCCACCGTAATTCAGCGTGCTCAACGCGTACGCCAGGGTGTCGCCGCCGACGCTGTCGACGACCGCGGCCCAGCTCGACTTGCCCAGCGGGCGGATCTTCTCGCCCTCGGCGGGCAGCCGGCCGATCACTTCATACGCGCCGAGTCCCATCAGGTAGTCGTGCGCGTCGGTCTTGCCGGTGGACGCGATCACCTCGTAGCCGAGACTGGCCAGCAGGTCGACGCTGACACTGCCCACTCCCCCGGTCGCGCCGGTGACCAGCACCGGGCCGTCCTGTGGGCGGACGCCATGCGCTCGAATTGCGTTGACGCTCATGGCCGCGGTGAACCCGGCGGTGCCGATGGCGGCCGCCTGAGCGGTCGTCAGCGCGTCGAGCTTGACCAAGTAGTCGGCCGGATAGCGCGCGGTGTCGGCATATCCGCCGTGCCGGCCGGTTCCGATGTCGTATCCGTGGGCGACGACCCTGTCTCCCACCGCGAAGTCGGGCGCTGAGCTGGCGGTGACCGTGCCCGCTACGTCGACTCCCGGGATGAGCGGATAGGACCGTGCTACACCGCCCTTTGGCGTGATGGCCAGGGCGTCCTTGTAGTTGACGCCGGAATACTCCACCGCGATTTGCACATCGCCGTCGGGTAGGAAGCTTTCGTCGACAACCTCGTGTGCGAGTGTTATCGACCCTTCCGCGTCCTGGTGTGCGACCAAAGCATTGACTGCGACCATGAAGCTCATTCTTCACCAAACGCAAAAGCCCCCGACTGGCGCGTCGGGGACTTTCGCGTCTTCCGCCTCTAGCCGAGGTGCGAGATCAGATCGGGCTTCATCGCTTGAAGCTGCGCACCCCAGTAGGGCCAGTCGTGGGTGCCGTTGGGCGGGAAGTTGAACACGGCGTTCTTGCCGCCCGCGGCGATGTAGTTGTCCCGGAACGTCTCGTTAGTCCGGATCACCAGGCCCTCGAGGAACTGGGCGGGAATGTTCGCACCACCCAGTTCATTCGGGGTGCCGTTGCCGGCGTACACCCACAGCCGCGTGTTGTTCGCAACCAACGCGGGAATCTGGACCATCGGGTCGTTGCGCTTCCACGCCGGATCAGTCTCGGCGGGACCCCACATCGGACCCGTGCTGTAGCCGCCGGCGTCGCCCATCGCCAAGTTGATCAAGCCCGGCCATTGACCCTCGGAGGGATTGAGGAACGCCGACAACGCGCCGGCGTAGATGAACTTATCGGGGTGATAGACGGCGAAGACCATCGACGAGTTACCCGACATCGACAGGCCGACCGCCGCGTTTCCGGACGCGGACACGTCCTTGTTGGACGCGAGCCACTGCGGCAGCTCACCCGTCAGGAATGTCTCCCACTTGTAGGTCTGGCAGCCGGCCTTGCCGCACGCAGGCTGATACCAGTCGGTGTAGAAGCTCGACTGGCCGCCCACCGGCATGACGATCGACAGCGGCGACTGGTAGAACCACTCGAACGCCGGGGTGTTGATGTCCCAGCCGTTGTAGTCGTCCTGGGCACGCAGGCCGTCCAGCAGGTACACCGCGTGCGAGCCGGTCCCCTTCTGGAACTGGATCTTGATGTCGTGGCCCATCGACGGCGACGGCACCATCAGGTACTCGACCGGCAGGCCGGGCCGGGAGAATGCGCCTGCGGTGGCGGACCCTCCGACTAGACCAACCACACCGGGTAGCAGGGTCGCCGCTACGGCTGCCACCGCGAACCGCCGTGCCCAATGGCTACGAATCTTGTCAACGAACCTCATAGAGCAAATCCATCCATCTTCCGGTTACCGCGTAACATGCCTTCCCCCGCGATCAGAGATCGCCATACGGCACCGCAGCGACTTCTTCACTGCGCTGTCGCGCCCACTCGACCTAGCCCGGTACGGCGGTAGAGCGGACCGAGAAAATTTCAGTTGTGTGCGTGTGCAGTAAAACATGTGACCAGCACGCGAGGAACCCCGACTGGCCCTGACTGTCATAATTCCCTGTGATAAATCAGACCATATTCCTGTGAGAGATCAGAGGTGACGTCTGCGTTAGCTTTCGGCGGTTTCGCAGGCCGTAGGCTGCCGCTCATGGCGAGGGCCCGAGCCGAGACTAGCAGCCGGTTGTCGGTTGACGACTGGATCCAGGCCGGCTTCGCGATCCTGGCCGAAGAGGGCATGAAGGCGCTCAAAATCGACCGGCTGTGCCGTCGCCTGGGAGTGACCAAGGGTAGCTTCTACTGGCACTTCACCGACATCGCGGGATACCGTGCCGCGCTCGTGCAGGCGTGGGGCGAGTTGCGCGACGACGACCGCCGCCATTTCGGCGAGCTTGCCGGGCTTCCACCGCGTGAACGCCTCTCGGTAATGATGTCCTCGCTGGTCAGCACGCGACATTGGACGCTGGAACGGGCGATGCGGGAGTGGGCCCGCACCGACGACGACGCCGCCGCCAGCGTGCGCGCCGCCGACCAGCGCGTGCTCGCGGCGGTGCGCCAGGCCTTTCTGGACTACGGGTTCGATCCTGACGACGCCGACCTGCGCGCCAACGCCACCTTCGCCGCCTGCATCGGCTTCCTTCACCTCGCGGGCCCGCAGCCCAGCGCCCGCGCGGCCGCCCGCCGCGAACGCTTCCTCGAGATCATGCTCAAGCCCTGACGGCGTGCTCGAGACTGCTGGCAGATCGCAAAAACGGTCCAGATGGCGATCTGTGCGCAGTTTCGGCGCTTCATTTCCATACCAAAAAGTATGGTGGCGTCGCGGGCATGCCCGCAGCCTCGGCCACAACGCCGACCATCACCCCTGAGTTCGTGGCCCGCCTGGCCGAGCTGGCGCCGACAGGCC
>JAVRPG010000085.1:0-4979 GCA_032162325.1 Mycobacterium sp.
TCGTGGAGACCCGCGACCGCGACGTTGCCGTCGTCGTCGTGCAGGCTGGCAAGCAACCGGACCAACGCGCTCACTGCGTCGGGCGCGACGCCGCCCCAGATTCCGGAGTGCAGGCCGTGATCGAGCGTTGCGACCTCCACGATGCAGTCCGCGAGCCCGCGCAATGACACCGTCAGCGAGGGCACGTCAATGCTCCAGTTGTCCGAGTCCGCTATCACGATCACGTCGGACGCCAGCACATCGCGATGGGCGGCCAGCAGCCGGGACAGCGACGGCGAGCCCGACTCCTCCTCCCCCTCGACGAACACCGTCACGCCGACGGGCGGCGCACCGCCATGAGCGCGGAACGCCGCCAAATGCGTTGCGATCCCTGCCTTGTCGTCTGCCGAGCCGCGGCCGTACAGGCGGCCGTCACGCTCGGTCGGCTCGAACGGCGGCGACTGCCACTGACCAGGATCGCCCTCTGGCTGTACGTCGTGGTGGGCGTACAACAGCACCGTTGGCGCTCCCGGCGGGGCGGGGTGCCGGGCAATGACGGCAGGCGCCCCGCCTTCGCTGACGATCCGCACATCGTCGAACCCGGCCTCGGACAATAGTTTTGCCACCGCGTCGGCGCTGCGCTGCACCTCAGGGCGGCGCGCCGGGTCGGCCCACACCGACTCGATGCGCACCAGGTCTTCGAGGTCACGCCGCACCGACGGCAGCACCGCACGCACCCGCTCCATCAAATCGCTCATGGAGCCGAGGTTAGCGGCTTCCGTTTCGCCCACCTAGGGCCCGCGCCAGCTGGCGCACATCGGCCGATCGGGGGTTGCCGGATCGGCCGATCAGGGGTTGCCGGATGAATTTGACCTATCCGTCGCCAGTTAACGTACTACGCTCCGCAGGGGTCCGGGCATCGCTACTGTTGGGGCCTGCCCCTCTCTCCCGAGCGGATCTACGAGCAACTCGGCTCCCGCCGCGCGGTTCCGGTGATCTGACAGCAGGGAGGAGCGGCATGCAGACCCAGAACGTCACCGAGGACGCCGTAACCGTCATCATCGGTCAGCGAGTCCGTCCTGGCACCGAGAAGGAATTCTTGGCGTGGCAGCAGGGATTGAACGATGCCGCATCCTGCTATCCGGGGTTCATCGGCGCAAAGGTCACCGCGCCCACCGACGATCAATCGGAATGGGTGGTGATCTACCGCTTCGACTCCGCCGCCAATCTGCGCGCATGGCTGAACAGCTCGACTCGACTGGAACGGCTGGCAATCGGGGGGCAGTACCTCGACGGCCCGGCCACCCAGCAGATCGTCGGTGGATCCACAACGCCGGCGGACCAACTCGTGACGGTCGTCGTCACACACCGCGTCCGCCCGGAGGATGTCGAGGCGTTTCTTGCATGGCAGCAACGACTTCGGCTGGCGGAGGGTAAGTTTCACGGTTACCGCGGCGCCGAGCTCTTCCGGCCAATCGAAGGCGTGCAGGATGAGTGGACCGCGGTGTACCGCTACGACAGTGCGGCTGACTTGGAAGTCTGGCTGACCTCCGACGAGCGCAATCAGTTGCTCAAGGAAGGGAAGACGTTCCACGATTTCAAGCTGCGGACCGTGGACAACTCGTTCGGTAGCTGGTTCGCGTTCGACGACGAGGGCAACGAGGCGCCACCGCCGTCTGATACCAGGACATCCATCGCGGTCTGGATCGGTCTCTATCCCACCGTCATGCTGCTGACTCTCGCATTGTCCCCGTTGAAGATGCCAGTCTGGCTGGGTCTGCTGGTGGGAACCCTGTTGTCCAGCTTCACCATCAGCTTCGTGACGATGCCCTACTACGTCAATCCCTTGCTGAAGCACTGGCTACGGCCGCCGCCAGACCAGCCGAAGTCACGCACGAGTCTTCGCGGCGCCGCCATCATCACCGCCGCAATCTTGTTCTGGGCGGTGACCTTCTACCTCGTAACCGAACAGTTCTGGAGCCTGCCCTGACCGTCGAAGGCGGCCGAAATTATTCGGCCGGCCTCGATTTGAGAACCAGGCTCATTTCGCGGTTCTCTTAGCGCTCCTCGAGAATGGCGACCGCCGCCGCGACGTCGGCCTCGTGCGTCAAGGACAGGTGAATCGTCACGTTCTGCAAGTGCTCCGCGATGGCGCCGGTCAGTCTGACCTTCGGCCGACCCCACATGTCGGTGATGACCTCGATATCGCGGTGGATGCCCTCCGGAAGCATCGGCCGTTTGGAGAACCGCGAACCCGACCACGCCTTGATGACCGCCTCCTTGGCGGCCCAGCGCGCGGCGAGGTGCCGCGCCGCAGACGAGCTCTTGTCGGCGGCGTCGCGGCGCTCACCGGGGGTGAACGTCTCGGCAAACACGGTGCCCGGCTGGTCGACCTGCTCGGCGAAATCGGGAATGGAGACCAGATCGATCCCCACCCCGACTATCGCCATGGCCGAAACGCTATCTCACACCTCTGGCCGCAAATACACATCGTCGTCGCCGAGCCGTGACGCCGGGTCGAGAAGCATCTCGGCCTCCTGCTTCTTCTCCGGCGCCTCATTGCTGAACCGGCGGTCGGCAGGCCTCACGTACAGCGGCCGCCCACCGGCGATCGCCGACGCGAGCCTGTGCTGACCGGCCAGCACCCGCGCCTCCGAGCGCGCCTTGTAGGCCCGCCGCTGCTCGGGATCCAACGCGGCCAGGAACGCCTGCGGGTGCACCAGCGCGACCAGACCGGACACGTGACCGAACCCGAGGCTGGTGACCAGACCCGCCTTCAGCGGGAACTTGTCCCCCAGCCGCAGGGTGTCGCGCAGCCAGACCAAGTGCGCAGCGCTGGCGAGTTCGTCGTCCACGCAGTCCAGGCTGCGGTTGGGCGGGATCACGCCGTCACGCAGGATCTGGCACAGCCCCATCATCTGGAACGCCGCGGCGCCACCCTTCGAGTGACCGGTCAGGCTCTTCTGCGACACCACGAATAGCGGTGCACCGGCGGAGCGGCCCAACGAGTCGGCGAGCCGTTCGTGCAGCTCGGTCTCGTTCGGGTCGTTGGCCAGCGTGGAAGTGTCGTGCTTGGACACCACCGCGATGTCGTCGGGGCCGACACCCAGCTTCGCGAGTGAACGCGCCAGCTGCGAATCCTTGCCTCCGCGACCGGCGGCCAGCGCACCGAGCCCCGGAGCGGGGATCGACGTGTGTACACCGTCTCCGAAGGACGACACGTAGGCGACAACTGCCAGCACCGGAAGACCCATCTTGACCGCGAGGTCGCCGCGGGCCAGCAGGATGGTGCCGCCGCCCTGTCCCTCGACGAACCCGAGCCGACGACGGTCGTTGGCGCGGGAGAACTTCGAATCGCTGATGCCCTTGGCTCGCATCATCTCGGTGTCGGCGGTCGCGGCCATGTCACCGAAGCCGATGATGGCCTCCAGCGTGAGGTCGTCGTAACCGCCGGCCACCACGAACTCTGCCTTGCCCAGCCGGATCTTGTCGACGCCCTCCTCGACCGAAATCGCCGCGGTGGCGCACGCGCCCACCGGGTGGATCATCGAGCCGTAGCTGCCTATGTAGGACTGAACCACATGTCCGGCAATGACATTCGGCAGGACCTCCTGCAGGATGTCGTTCGGCTTGTTCCGGCCCAGCAAGTTGCCGTGGTACATCGTCTGCATCGACGTCATGCCACCCATGCCCGTGCCCTGCGTGCTGGCCACCAGGCTGGGGTGCACCCAGCGCATCAGCTCGGACGGGGTGAAGCCTGCGGACAGGAACGCATCGACGGTGGTGACGAGATTCCAGATCGCCAACCGGTCGATCGAGTTCGTCATCTCCTGGCTGACGCCATACACCATCGGGTCGAACCCGCTTGGGATCTGTGCGCCGACCGTGCGTGACAACTTCGTCTTGCGCGGCACCCGAATCTCGGTGCCTGCCTTGCGGGTGACCTGCCAGTCGCCGCTGTCCTGCACGGGCGCGATGACGGTGTGCTCAGGGTCGAATTCGACGAACTCGCGGGCTTCGGCCTCCGAGGACACCACGAACGTGAAGTCATTGTCGAGGAACACCGAAACCAGCAGCGGTGCAGTGTGATCGGGGTCGATCGCGCCGTCGTCGACGAACTCGCGGATGCCGACCCGTTCGACGACCGCGTCATGGTAGCGCTCCACCAGTTCGCCCTCGTCGACCAGCTCGCCGGTCTCGGCGTCGTACCAGCCCGGGGTGGGATCGTCTTCCCACTTGACCAAACCGGTCGTCCAGGCCAGCTCGAGGACACCGGCCGCCGACAGCTCGTTGTCGACCTCCATCTCGAAGCGCGTCCGAGACGAGCCGTATGGCCCTAGCTCCGCGCCACCGACGATGACGACCAGGTCGGCCGGGTCGACGTCGAGGTCGTCCCACGCCGGCGGCGGCGCGGCCTTGTAACCGCGCGGCGGCGACGGCAGGGCACGGATGGTTCCGTCGTCCTCCGCGTCGTCCCCGGTTACTTCGGTCGTCATCTCCTCGCGTGCCTTGGCGGCCAACTCGGACAGATCGAGGTCGACCTCGGCCAGCCCCCCGGTCAGATCGACCTGCAGCGGCTCGCGCGCCGCCGCGACCTTGGACTCGATGTCACACAGGCCGAGCAGCATGCCCGCCATCTCGTCGGTCGTGTACGTCGTCACCCCCGCTTCCTCGACCGCGCCGACGATCGCGTCGTTGTGACCCATCAGCCCGGTGCCCTTTGTCCAGCCGATCAGCGCGTGCGCCAACGAAACTCGCTGCGCCCACGACGACTCGGCCTTCCACCGCGACACCACCGCGTCGAGCGCGGACTTCGCTTCGCCGTAGGCGCCGTCGCCGCCGAACATGCCGCGGTTCGGTGAGCCTGGCAGCACGACATGCAGCCGTGCGGCGATGTCACGTTCCGCGCCGATGTGCGACAGCCCGCCGATGAGCCGCTGCACAGCCCACAGCAGCACCTTCATCTCCATCTCGGCGCGCGACCCGGCGTCGGACAGATC
>JAVRPG010000086.1:0-5454 GCA_032162325.1 Mycobacterium sp.
CGGTAGACTCTGGCGTGACGGAGGGTTGCCTAATGAACGATCTTGTCGATACCACCGAGATGTACCTGCGGACCATCTACGACCTCGAAGAAGAGGGCGTAGTGCCGCTGCGTGCACGCATCGCCGAACGGCTCGATCAGAGTGGCCCCACCGTCAGCCAGACCGTGTCGCGGATGGAGCGGGACGGGCTGCTGCACGTCGCCGGTGACCGCCATCTGGAGCTGACCGACAGGGGCCGCGCGCTCGCCGTCTCCGTGATGCGCAAACATCGGCTCGCCGAGCGGCTGCTGGTCGACGTGATCGGGCTGCCGTGGGAGGAAGTGCACGCTGAGGCGTGTCGCTGGGAGCACGTGATGAGCGAAGACGTCGAGCGCAGGCTGGTGCAGGTGCTCAACAACCCGACCACCTCGCCGTTCGGCAATCCCATTCCTGGCCTCTCCGAACTCGGCGTCGGCGACGACCCGGCGAGGGCGGACGCCAACCTGGTCCGGCTCACCGAGCTGCCGTCAGGGATGCCCGTCGCGGTCGTGGTGCGTCAGTTGACCGAACACGTCCAGGGTGACGCCGAGTTGATCGCCCGGCTCAAAGACGCCGGCGTGGTGCCCAATGCCAGGGTGACGGTCGAGGCCAACGACCACGGCGGCGTCAACATCGTGATCCCGGGCCACGAACAGGTCGAGCTGCCCCACCCCATGGCGCACGCGGTCAAGGTCGAAAAGGTCTAGCCGCACCGCTTATCCCGCCCGCCGGCCGAAGGACCGCATCGGTGGTAACTGCACGCCGAGGCGATCGGCCAGCCGGTAGCCCGTGATCGCTAGATCGCGGATCTGTTCGGGCCGAAGCCCCGACTGCAGGGCGGTGTCGAGCATGCCCGCCATCCGGTGCGTTGGGTCGGCGCGCAGCGCCGCTTCCAGTGACACTCCGGCCAGCGGGCCGTCGCCGCGCGCGTAGGCCGAGAACGCCAGCAGCACCAGCGCCTCGACTCGCCACGGCTCCGGCAGGCTGCGCGACAACGCAGCCCACAGCGACTCGGCCTGCCCGGCGTTCTCGCCGACCGCCAGCGCGTAGAGGGTGTCGCGCACCCGGAGGTCGGTCAGCGCCCATGCCAGCCGGGCCAGTTCGTCGTCGCCGAGTTCGGCGGCATCGGCCACCCGCGCGGCCGCAGTGATGGCCGCTTCGACGTCGGCGCGCGCCGCGTCGTCCTGGCGCTCCCCCGGATCCGGTTTGCAACCCTCGATGGCCTCGGCGAGCGCGTCGGTGTGGGCGGGATCGATCACTTCGATCACCTCTTGCAGCTCGGCGCGTCGGGCATACAGCCTGCGGCCGTCCAGGACCGCGGCCACTGCCAGCGGCGACGCCGACGGGTCGTCGACGGTGCCGGCGTTGCCGCAGACGTCGGCGCAATGCCAGCGCCCGCCCGCGGCCACCCGGTCGACGACGTGCGCTGCGAGGAGTTCGATCCCGCGATCGGCCAGCGCGGTCGTCAGCAGGCCGGCCAGCTCGCGGTGCTCGTCATTGCACATTCGGCAGTTGGCCCCTTCCTCGTCGATCACCACAGCAATCGCCGAATCGGGCCTCGCCGCCGCGGCGACGTCGGCGACATGCCCCAGCGAGTGCACGAGTTCATCCGAAAGGTCAACGCGCATAACACATCCCATTTCGCCGCGATCGACGGTGACGAGCACGAGGGATTTTTCGGGTACGAAGCCGAGCACTGCGGGCAGGGCCGCGATCAAGACGCCGGGCCGGTTGAGGTGAAAGTCGGGCGATTGCGATGTCGTCATACCCGTCAACATGGCAACCGGCGCCGTCGGATACGGCCGCAGCGGGCGCCGTCAGCCGGCGCCTGGGGATGAATTCGCGACTGGGGACGAAACTAAGGGCCGCCGATGCGGCGCAACTTGAGCACCGCGTCGGTGAACAGCGTGTCCAACGCCTGGGTGTCCGGGGCGACGTCAGGCGTGGTTTCCTTTGTCCCCTCGTGAAGCCAGGTGGCGCTGACGCGCACGTCGCCGATCTGCGCAGCCAGCGTCAGCGTCCTGCGCATCGACCCCGATGACTCGGCCGTGACGGTCTGGTCTACGGCGTAGGTGCCGTCGGCGTCCACGGGCGGCGCCGGCAGGACGGTCACTGTGACCGCGGATGCGTCCCGGCCGCGGACAGCGGTGAACGACGGGCACCTGGTTAGCTGCTCGGCCCGTTCACGCAGTGGCGCAGCCGGCCGTGTCACCGTGACGATGAGGCTGCTGGCGACCTGGCTGTGGATGCCCCGAATGGCAGCGGTGTCCTGTGGCGCCCGCGGTGGGGGCGTGCATTGTGGCGGGGTCACGACTGAGGCGGCGGCGATCCCGTCGACGTCCTGCAGCGCCCGATACACCGCCGTGGCGTCGAGCACGACGGCGGGATGGCGCGCGGGAAACTGTCCAGGTTCGATCAGTAAGTCCGCCACCGGAATCCGAGCAGATTCGGCTCGGGGCGCCACCGGATGGACTGTGCCGAGAATCACACGGGTGCAGCCGGAAAGCAACGCCACCGCCGCTATGGCCAGCGCGCAGCCACGCAAGCACCGCGAGAGTGTGCTGACCATTTGGTTCATCGTCTCATCGGCCGCCCCATTGGCCGGTCAGGCGCGCCACCACGGCAATTATTCACGCTTTATTGACGCCGTCGGCGTGCGAGATCGCGCCAACCGGCGTAGACCTTTTGCCATGGGTTCCATGCTGGAGTACGACCTCGTCGTCATCGGTTCGGGTCCGGGCGGCCAGAAGGCCGCGATCGCGGCGGCGAAGCTCGGCAAGACGGTCGCGGTCGTGGAGCGGGGAAGGATGCTCGGCGGTGTTTGCGTGAACACCGGAACCATTCCGTCCAAGACGCTGCGTGAGGCGGTTGTCTATCTCACCGGCATGAGCCAGCGCGAGATGTACGGCGCCAGCTACCGCGTCAAGGAAAAGATCACCCCCGGCGACCTGTTGGCCCGCACCACGCATGTCATCACCAAGGAGCAGGACGTGGTGCGCAATCAGCTGATGCGCAACCGGGTCGACCTCCACACCGGGCACGCCCGGTTCCTCGACGAGCACACCGTGTGTGTCGATGACCAGACCCGCGGTGAAAGAACAACCGTCCGAGGCGAATACATCGTGATCGCCACGGGCACCAAGCCGGCCAGGCCCACCGGCGTCGAGTTCGACGAAGACCGGGTGCTGGACTCCGACGGCATCCTCGACCTGAAGTCCCTGCCGACCACGATGGTGGTGGTTGGGGCCGGCGTCATCGGCATCGAGTACGCGTCGATGTTCGCCGCCCTTGGCACCAAGGTCACGGTCGTCGAGAAGCGCGACAGCATGCTGGAGTTCTGCGACCCGGAGATCATCGAGGCGCTCAAGTTCCACCTGCGCGACCTGGCGGTCACGTTCCGCTTCGGCGAGGAGGTGACCGCCGTCGACGTCGGCGCCGCGGGCACGGTCACCACATTGGCCAGCGGCAAGCAGATTCCCGCCGAGACCGTGATGTATTCGGCGGGCCGCCAGGGCCAGACCGAACACCTGGACCTGCCCAACGCCGGCCTCGAAACCGACAACCGCGGAAGAATCGTCGTCGACAGCCAGTTCCAGACGAAGGTCGACCACATCTACGCCGTGGGCGACGTGATCGGCTTCCCCGCGCTGGCCGCCACGTCGATGGACCAAGGCCGGCTGGCCGCGTACCACGCGTTCGGCGAACCGGCGAAAGGCATGACCGATCTGCAGCCGATCGGTATCTACTCCATCCCCGAGGTGTCCTACGTCGGCGCCACCGAAGTCGACCTGACCAAGAACGCGATCCCCTACGAGGTCGGGGTGTCACGCTACCGCGAGCTGGCGCGCGGACAGATCGCAGGCGACTCCTACGGCATGCTCAAGCTGCTGGTGCACACGGAGAGCCTCAAGCTGCTCGGCGTGCACATCTTCGGCACCAGTGCCACCGAGATGGTGCACATCGGCCAGGCGGTGATGGGCTGCGGCGGCACGGTCGAATACCTGGTCGACGCCGTCTTCAACTACCCGACGTTCTCGGAGGCCTACAAGGTCGCTGCGCTGGACGTGATGAACAAGCTGCGTGCGCTGAACCAGTTCCGCACCTAGTCGCACTCGTCGTCGAATACCGTCGGTGCGTCGTCGGCCGGGCCACCGGCCTCGGCGCGGGCAAGCAACCGCGTGATGGCATCGTCGAAAGGCGGTGAGTAGGAGACACTTTCGTCTTCGCAGCCGCCACCGTCGAGCCCGCCGATCAGGCCGGTGACCGTCGAGCCGTCGATCCACGGCGCGCCCGATAGGCCGTCGACCAACTCTGCGCAGTCCAGCGCCGGAAAGCCTTTCGTCGACGCCGCCGTTGCCGTCCGGCAGCCGATCGGGCCGCCGCCGACGCCCATCCCGTAGCCGGTGACCGTGACGACCGTGCCCTGTTTCGGGGCGGGTCCGAGCGTCAGACCCCTGCCGGCCTGCGCCTCCACCGTTCCGCCGGTGTCGCGGCTCACCCGCGCGATGGCGAAGTCGGCCAACGGATCCTGGTTCTGCACCCAGCGCGGGTCGAGGTAGACCGCGTCGATGTGCCAGACGTCCTCGGGTGCGGCGGTGTCTTTGAGACCCGCAACGAACGTGGCGTCGAGACCTTCGGCCACGCAGTGCGCGGCGGTCAGGATCAGATCACCCGCGGCCGAGTGCAGCACCGCGCCGGTGCAGGCGTGCAGCGAGCCTCCGCCCACGAACACAGCGCCCACCTTCGGATCGGGCGGCACCGGCTGTGCAGTGGGCGGCACCTTGGGTGCGACGGTCGCGGCCTGTTCCACCGGCGGGTGATTCGCGCATGCCGAGGTCAAGGCGACCATCAGTCCGGTTGCCAGGACGGTCGGGCCGGCGGCGGAGAAGCGCATGACCACCGATCTTGCCCGAACGCCGCTGCGCGCGCCTCGACCATTCCCCGCCCGCCGGGTGGGCAAACACTTTGTCGGGCTGGTTCAGGCGCTCCTGACAATCCCCGCAAGCGGGTGGGGGTCCCCCAGCCTGCGAGGGGAGTGCCCTCAGGCACCCCGGGTGGAATGCGACATCGGCGGTGTCGTGTTCGAACAAATGGGTGGGCCGCAATCGCATCTACCGCGAAATGCGCGACACTAGGTGCCAGGAGGCGAGGCAATGGCTGATAACGCCGATAACTCAGAGCAGCAGTACCAACCCGAGCAGACCGGGATGTACGAGCTGGAGTTCCCCGCGCCGCAGTTGTCCTCTGCGGACGGCCGCGGTCCTGTGCTGATCCACGCCCTGGAGGGTTTCTCGGACGCGGGCCACGCCATCCGGCTTTCCGCTCAGCACCTGAAGAACACCCTGGACATCGAGCTGGTGGCGTCGTTCGCCATCGACGAATTGCTGGACTACCGGTCGCGGCGGCCGCTGATGACGTTCAAGACCGACCACTTCA
>JAVRPG010000087.1:0-2687 GCA_032162325.1 Mycobacterium sp.
ACTTCAAGCTGGTCACCGAGGGCTTCCGGGTGCCGCCTGGCCAGGTGTACAGCATCGTCGAGTCCCCGCGCGGTGAACTCGGCGCGCTCACCGCGATGACCAACGGGTTCCGAGCCCGGGAGCGCTGCCTCGATATCTTCGAGGCGATCACCGGGCTTCGGATGAACCATGCCTATGTCCGCCCCGGCGGCATCGCCCAGGACCTGCCGTCCGACATCGACGAGAAGATCCGGCACTGGATCAAGGAGATGCGCACCGAGCTCGCCGGCGTCGACAAGCTGCTCACCGGCCAGCCGATCTGGGTCAACCGGCTCAAGGACGTCGGCTGGATCGGGGTCGAGGGCTGCATCTCCTTGGGCATCACCGGGCCCATCCTGCGCGCGGCCGGTTTGCCGTGGGATCTGCGCATGACCGAGCCCTACCTCGGCTATGAGACCTTCGACTTCGAGGTGCCCACCGACGACCGCGGCGACTGCTGGTCGCGGTTCGTGGTGCGGGTGGCCGAGATGTGGGAGTCACTGAAGATCATCGAGCAGGTGCTGGACCGTCTCGCGCCCGGACCCACCATGATCGACGACCCGAAGATCGCCTGGCCGGCGAAGCTGTCGATGGGTCCGGACGGCCTGGGCAACTCGCTCGAGCACGTGCAGAAGATCATGACGGGCTCGATGGAGTCGCTGATCCACCACTTCAAGCTCGTCACCGAGGGATTCCGGGTGCCGCCGGGCCAGGTGTACAGCATCGTCGAGTCCCCCCGCGGCGAGCTCGGCGCCCACATCGTCAGCGACGGCGGTACCCGCCCGTTCCGGGTGCACTTCCGCGATCCGTCGTTCATCAACCTGCAGGGCACTGACACGATGGCGATCGGAGGCATGATCGCCGACGTGATCGCCTCAGTCGCGTCCTTCGATCCCGTGATGGGAGTTTGTGACCGGTGATGAGCGCTCGACTGGAGAACCGCACATGACCCTGCCCACTAACGCTGACTCCGGGCGCGAGAACTTCCGCACCTCCGTCATCCAGTTGGACCGTCCCGGCGACCCCGGCGTCTTCTCCGAGCAGACGCGGGTCGAGGCAGCCCAGGTCATCGCCCGCTATCCGGCGGGGCAGTCGCGCTCGGCGCTGCTGCCGCTGCTGCACCTCGTCCAGTCCGAGCAGGGCTACGTCACGGCCGACGGCATCGCCTTCTGCGCCGACGTCCTCGGCATCACCAAGGCCCAGGTGTCGGCCGTGGTCACGTTCTACACGATGTACAAGCGCTCACCGACCGGGGAATACCTCGTCAGCGTATGCACGAACACGCTGTGCGGATTGCTCGGCGGCGACGACATCTTTGCCGCGCTGGGTCAGACCCTGGGCGTCGGCGACAACCAGACCACCGAAGACGGCACGATCACCCTCGAGCACGCCGAGTGCCTGGCCGCCTGCGACTACGCGCCGATCGTCACGGTGAACTACGAGTTCTTCGACAACCAGACCGTCGCCTCGGCCCACAAGTTGGTGAACGCGCTGCGCGGGGGTGAGCGCCCGATGCCGACCCGCGGCGCGCCGCTGTGCTCGTTCAAGCAGATCGAGCGCCAGATCGCCGGATTCCACACGGCCGAGACCCTGGCCCCGGACACGAACGGCAGCGGCGAGCCCACCGAGGTCGGCGTGCGACTGGCCGTCGAGCGGGGCGACACGGCGCCGTCCTACGCCGTGGAACGGCCGCGTGCCAAGACGGCCGAGGCCAGTGCCGCGCGGGCCAGGGCGCAACCGACCAGTGCGCACGACGCCCCGCTGCAGACCTCGGTGTCGGACGCTGCCCACCCGCAGGGCTCGGGCGCCGACGCGGAACCAGAACCGGGCAAGGGAACCTGAGATGCCGCTGACTCCCGTACTCACCAAGCGATTCGGCACCAACCAGCCGTGGAAGATCGAGAAATACGAGCGCCTCGACGGCTACACCGGGCTGCGCAAGGCGTTGGGCATGGCGCCCGACGAACTGATCGCGCTGGTCAAGGACTCGAATCTGCGCGGCCGCGGCGGCGCGGGCTTCCCGGCCGGCATGAAATGGCAGTTCATCCCGCAGGGCGACGGCAAGCCGCACTACGTCGTGGTGAACGCCGACGAGGGCGAGCCGGGCACCTGCCGCGACCTGCCGCTGATGATGAACGACCCGCACTCGATGATCGAGGGCATCATCATCGCCTGCTACGCGGTACGCGCCGAGAAGGCGTTCGTCTACATCCGCGGCGAGGCAGTGCACGCGATCCGGCGGGTGACGGCGGCCGTCGAGGAAGCGCGCGCCGCGGGCTACCTCGGCACCAACATCCTGGGCAGCGGCTTCAACTGCGAGATCACCGTCCACAGCGGCGCCGGCGCCTACATCTGTGGCGAGGAGACCGCCATCTTCGAGTCCATCGAAGGCAAGCGCGGAGAGCCTCGCAACAAGCCGCCCTTTCCCGCGCAGGTGGGACTGTTTGGAAAACCCACCATCGTCAACAACGTCGAGACGCTCGCGAACGTGTTGCCGATCATTCTCGACGGTGCGGCGAGCTACAAACGGAACGGCACCGAGCAATCCACCGGCACGCGGTTGTTCTGTCTCAGCGGAGCCGTCGCGAAGCCGGGTGTCTACGAAGTGCCCTGCGGTACCACGCTGCGAGCGCTTCTTGAGCTCGCGGGCTGCGTTCCGCCACGTTTAC
>JAVRPG010000088.1:0-6970 GCA_032162325.1 Mycobacterium sp.
CGAGGCGTCCCGCGTGGTCGAGTCCGACAGCGTGACCTGCACGCCGTCGGCCGTCGTCACAAGTTCCCGCGCCGACAGACCGGTGTGCGCGGTGCTGCCGGCGAGGGCGTCGGCCAGCACCTTGGTCAACGCGGAGCGGCGGATCACCACCAGCGGCTCGCCCAGCGCCTTGACCAACCGCTGCGGCGACGGGTGCCGCAGCCATCCCCCGTCGCGCCAGCGCAGGGCGCCGGCTGTCACCCTCCCGCCGGCGTCGCGGACCGCGTCGCCGAGGCCGATCTCATCGAGTGCGGCCAGCGCGTTGGGCCAGATGCTGATGCCCGCACCCGACGAGGTGTTCGTGCGCTCCTCGATGACGGTGACGTCGTGGCCGCGGCGCTGCAACGCCACGGCGGTCGCCAGCCCGGAGATGCCTGCCCCGATGACCAGGATCTGCTGCGCCATCCATCGAACGTAGCGCGACCCCGGGGGGCTACAGGTCGAAGATCAGCAGTGTGCTGGTGGCCGTCGCGACGACGGCCCCGCTGGCATCGGTCACGACGCCCTCGGCGAAGCCGACGCGCGAGCCTGCCTTCACCACCGTGCCCGTCGCGGTGAGCAGCCCGCTGTTGAGCCGGACAGCCTTGAGATAGTTCACCTTGATCTCGACCGACGTGTATCCCTTGCCTTGCGGAAGGGTGGTGTGCACCGCGCATCCCGTCACCGAATCCAGCAGCGTGCAGATCAGCCCGCCGTGGATTGCGCCGATCGGGTTGTACGCGGATTCATCTGGGACGCAAGTGAATACCGCTCGTCCAGGATCGACCTCAACGAGCTCGAACTGCATCAGTCCTGCGATCGGCGGTTGTGGGAGGTCGCCGTCGGCCACGGCTCGCATGTAGTCGATCCCTGCCATGGTGAGGCCCTTGGCCGTGGTCGGGCCTGGCTCGTGCCAGGTGACGGTGCGTGAGCGCTCCGGCCCCCACTCGGCGCCGGTCTCGGGCTTCGTCATTTCCAGGGTCATCGTGATTCCTTTAGCTCGCCGAAGGGTCGGTACTTGTGTTGTCGATCGGGATCGTCGGGAGACACGGCGTGCACCTTGCCCCACGCCAAGAGGGCATCGAGTACCGGAATCAGCGCTTCTCCCGATGCGGTGAGCCGGTACTCATAGCGTGTGGGAGCACTCTGGTAGGGCGACCGGTCGACGACGCCCGCTCTCTCAAGGGCCTTCAACCTCGCTGCGATCCGGTCACGCGGTGCGCCCGTGCCCGCCACGATGTCGGTGAAGTGGGTCGCGCCGAGCGCAATCTCCCTGACAACGAGCAGCGCCCAGCGCTCGCCGACAAGCTCCAGCGCCGCAGCGATCGGGCAGGCTCGCCCCGGTAGCTCGGCCAGCACCACTGTGCTCATGTGGCCAGCATGGCAGCAGTAAGTTTGAAAGTCAAACTTACTGCGCTTATGCTACGAACGGGGCATGACCGAGACGGCCTCGACGCCCTTCTCCGACCTCGACGACTTCATCGCGCTGCCACGGGTCGCCGGCCTCGCCGTCTCACCGGACGGATCGCGGGTCGTGACCACCGTGACCGAGCTGAACGACAAGCGCACCGAATACGTCAGCGCCATCTGGGAACTCGACCCGGCCGGCCTTCGACCGGCGCGTCGTCTCACCCGTGGCGCGAAGGGTGAGTCGTCGCCGGGGTTCACCGCCGACGGCGATCTGCTGTTCGTCGCCGCCCGCCCGACCGAGCAGGACGACAAGGCGCCGGCCTCTCTATGGCGGTTGCCCGCCGCGGGCGGCGAGGCCGTCGAGGAGCTTGCCTTGCCGGGTGGCGTTGACGGTGTCCGCACCGCACGTGCGGCCGCAGTCACGGTCGTCACCGCGAAATTGCTGCGGTCGGCCTCCGACGTCGACGACGACAAACGGCTGCGAACACTGCGCAAGGACAACAAGGTGTCGGCTGTGCTGCATAGCGGCTATCCAGTGCGGTGCTGGGATCACGACCTCGGGCCCGACCACCCGCATCTGCTCGTCGTCGACGGACCGCGCGACATTACCCCGCAACCCGGGGACGCGTTGCGTGAAGCGGATTTCGACGTCAGCGCCGACGGCAGCTTCATTGTGACGTCCTGGCATGACCCAGCACCCGGTGCGTCCGTCCGCGGCACACTCGTACGTGTCGACATGGCCACCGCGCAGCGCGCCACGATTGCCGATGATCCCGACGCCGACCTGGAATTCCCGGCGATCTCGCCAGACGGCACAGCGGTCGCCTTCACCCGCGAGACGCATTCCACACCCGATAGAGCGCCGCGGATCACGCTGTGTCACATGCGTTTCGGCGAACCCTTCGTCGAACTGACCGGCGATTGGGACCTCTGGCCGACGTCGGTGACCTGGCGCGCCGACGGCTCGACGCTGATCGTGACCGCCGACGAGAACGGACGCGGTCCGCTGTTTGCGGTCGACCCGTCTAGCGGCGCGGTCACCCGGCTCACTGACGATGACTACACCTACTCCGACGTGCGCGCCGCGCCTGGCGGGGCGGTTTTCGCCATGCGCAGTTCGTATGCGGCGCCGCAACATCCGGTCCGGATCGATCCGGACGGCGTCGTGACGGAACTGCCCTGCGTTGGCAGGCCCGAACTGCCCGGCACCCTGACCTCGGTGACCGGGACCGCGGACGACGGTCACCCCATCCGGTCATGGCTGGCGTTGCCGGCAGGCGACGAGCCTGCGCCGCTGGTGCTGTGGGTACACGGCGGACCGCTGGCGAGCTGGAATGCCTGGCACTGGCGGTGGAATCCGTGGGTGCTCGTTGCGCAGGGATATGCCGTATTGCTACCGGATCCGGCGCTGTCCACCGGTTACGGTCAGGACTTCATCCAGCGTGGTTGGGGCGCATGGGGTTTCGCGCCGTACACCGACCTCATCGCGGCGACCGATGCGGCATGCGCGCATCCCCGCGTCGACGAGACACGCGCCGCGGCGATGGGTGGCTCGTTCGGCGGCTACATGGCCAACTGGATCGCTGGGCACACCGACCGGTTCGACGCGATCGTCACGCACGCCAGCCTGTGGGCGCTCGACCAGTTCGGGTCGACCACCGACGGTGCGTACTGGTGGGCGCGGGAGATGACGTCAGAGATGGCCGAACGGAACTCCCCGCACCGGTTCGTCGCCCAGATCAACACCCCGATGCTGGTGATTCACGGCGACAAGGACTATCGCGTCCCGATCGGTGAGGCGCTGCGGCTGTGGTATGAGTTGCTGACCGAGTCCGGCCTGCCCGCACCGGAGGACGGCACCAGCCCGCACCGATTCCTTTACTTTCCGTCGGAGAACCACTGGGTGCTCAGTCCGCAGCACGCCAAGATCTGGTACCAGGTGGTGACCGCGTTCCTGGCCCGTCATGTGCTCGGCCAGGACGTCGAACTGCCTGAGACGCTCGGGTAGCGTCGCCCTCATGAGCGCAGCGCAGCGTGACTTCGACATCGTTCTGTACGGAGCGACCGGCTTCGTCGGCAAGCTGACCGCCGAGTACCTGGCAAGAGCCGGCGGCGAGGCCCGCATCGCGCTGGCCGGCAGGTCGCAAGACAAGCTGCTCGCCGTCCGGGAAACGCTGGGGGACAAGGCGCAGGCGTGGCCGCTGATCGCCGCGGATGCGTCCCAGCCGTCGACGCTGAATGCGCTGGCGGCCCAGACGCAGGTGGTGGTGACGACCGTGGGGCCCTACATCAAGTACGGGCTGCCGTTGGTCGCCGCGTGCGCCGCCGCAGGAACCGACTACGCCGATCTCACCGGTGAGCCGATGTTCATCCGCGAAAGCATCGACCTGTACCACGAGCAGGCCATCGACACCGGCGCCCGCATCGTGCACTCGTGCGGATTCGATTCCATCCCTTCAGATCTCACCGTCTACGCGTTGTACCGGCGTGCGCGGCAGGACCAGGCGGGCGAGCTCACCGACACCAACTGCGTGGTGCGCAAGCTGGCAGGTGGATTCTCCGGGGGCACCATCGCGTCGATGCTGGAGGTGCTGCGCACGGCGTCCAGTGATCCAGAGGCCAGGCGGCTGATGAACGACCCGTACACGCTGACGCCCGACCGCGGCGCCGAACCCGAACTCGGACCACAGCCAGACGCGCGCTGGCGTCGCGGCGGTGAGATTGCGCCGGAACTCGACGGCTACTGGACCGGGGCGTTTGTGATGGCGGCGGTGAACACCCGAATTGTCCGGCGCTCCAACGCATTACTCGACTACGCGTATGGCCGGCGGTTCGAATACGCGGAGCAGATGAGCCTGGGCAAGTCGATCGCGGCGCCGGTGGCGGCGGCGATGGCGACGGGTGGCAACGTAGCAACTGTTGCCCTTGGCGGTCGCTACTTCAACCGGCTGCCACGCCGATTCGTCGAACGCATCGCTCCCAAGCCGGGCACCGGTCCCAGTGAACGGATGCGGGAGAACGGCCATTACACGATCGAGACGTACACCACCACGACGAGTGGTGCCCGTTACCGCGCCACCATCTCGCAGAAGGGCGACCCCGCCTACAAGGCGACGTCGGTTTTGCTGGGAGAGAGCGGGTTGGCGCTAGCGCTGGACCGCGACCGGCTGTCGGATCTGCGGGGTGTGCTCACCCCGGCGGCGGCGATGGGCGACGCGTTAATGGCCCGATTCCCCGCTGCCGGTGTGTCATTGGAGACGTCCCCATTGAATTGATCGGCGCGCGCGGAACTCCTGTGCGCCAAGATCAAACCGACTAGTGCCGTCACCGCGGTTGTGCAACATCCCAGCAACGAAGGTGGACATGTCATGCCTGGTCTCGACGATCTCTTCGCAGAGATCCCCGTTCAGGACATTGCGAGCAAGATCGGCGCGGATGAAGGCGAGGTGAACAACGCGATCCGCACGCTGGTGCCGGCGCTGGTCGGCGGGCTGGCGGAGAACGTCCAGGCTAACGAGATCGACTCGAGCGAGCTCGAATCCGCCGTCGCCCAGCAAGGCGCCAGCGGCCTGCTCGACGGCGGGGTCAGCGTCGACCAGGTCGATGCAAAGCAGGCGACCAGTTCGTCGCGCGCATCTTCGGCGGCAACGACAGCAACGCGGTCGCCTCGGCGTTGGCGGGAACGGGCGCCGGTGGTGGCGATCTGATCAAGAAACTGCTGCCGATCCTGGCACCCATCGTGCTGGCGTACATCGGCAAGCAGCTCACCCAGAAGAGCGCGACACCCGTAGGTGGCGAGACGCAGTCGCAGGCAGCACCCGGCGGTGGCGGCCTCGGTGACATTTTGGGCAGCATCCTCGGTGGCGCCGGCGGAGGTGGCGGCGGCGGGAACAACCCACTCGGCAGCATCCTGGGCAGTGTCCTCGGCGGCAGCGGCGGCCAGAGCAATCCGATCGGCGCCATTCTGGGCGGGCTGCTGGGCGGCAAGAAGTAGCACTCCGGCGGGTCGGCAAGACCGGCCCTGACGAGCTGGCACGCCGCGCTTCATAGAATGGCGCGGTGACTGCCGACTCCAAGCCTTCTGCTGAAGCCCTCCCCAAGTCGTGGGATCCGGGCGCGGTGGAGTCGCAGCTCTACGACGGCTGGGTCAGTGCGGGCTACTTCAAGGCCGACGCGTCCAGCAACAAGCCGCCGTACTCGATCGTGCTGCCGCCGCCGAATGTGACCGGCAACCTGCACATGGGCCATGCGCTTGACCACACGCTGATGGACGCGCTGACCCGGCGCAGGCGCATGCAGGGCTACGAGGTGCTGTGGCTGCCCGGCATGGACCACGCCGGCATCGCCACCCAGTCCGTGGTGGAGAAGCAACTCGCTGTCGACGGCAAGACCAAAGAGGACTTCGGCCGCGAGCTGTTCATCGACAAGGTGTGGGACTGGAAGCACGACTCCGGCGGCACCATCGCCGCACAGATGCGCAGGCTGGGCGACGGCGTCGACTGGAGCCGCGATCGCTTCACCATGGACGACGGCCTGTCCCGTGCGGTCCGCACCATCTTCAAGCGGCTCTTCGATGCCGGGCTGATCTATCAGGCCGAGCGGCTCGTGAACTGGTCGCCGGTGCTGGAGACGGCGATCTCGGATCTCGAAGTGAAATACGAGGACGTCGAGGGCGAGCTGGTGTCGTTCCGCTACGGCTCCACCGACGACAGCGAACCGCACATCGTGGTCGCCACCACGCGCGTTGAGACGATGCTCGGCGACACCGCGATCGCGGTGCAC
Source organism: Mycobacterium sp. (assembly GCA_032162325.1). Lineage (GTDB taxonomy): Bacteria > Actinomycetota > Actinomycetes > Mycobacteriales > Mycobacteriaceae > Mycobacterium. The sequence continues at coordinate 6,211 of JAVRPG010000088.1, forward strand.
CCCGACGACGAGCGCTACCGCCGCCTGGTTGGCCAGTCGCTGCCACACCCGTTCATCGACCGGCAGATCGTCATCGTCGCCGACGGTCACGTCGACCCCGAATTCGGAACGGGTGCAGTCAAAGTCACGCCTGCCCATGACCCTAACGACTTCGAGATCGGGCTGCGCCATCAGCTCCCGATGCCGTCCATCATGGACACCAAGGGCCGGATCACCGACACCGGAACCGAATTCGACGGCCTGGACCGCTTCGAGGCCCGCGTCAAGGTGCGCGAGGCGTTGGCCGAGCAGGGCCGCGTCGTCGCGGAGAAGCGACCCTACCTGCATAGCGTCGGGCACTCCGAGCGCAGCGGAGAGCCGATCGAGCCGCGGCTGTCGCTGCAGTGGTGGGTCAAGGTCGAGCCGCTGGCGAAGGCCGCAGGTGACGCGGTTCGCAACGGCGACACTTTGATTCACCCGCCCAGCCTGGAGCCCCGCTGGTTCGCCTGGGTCGACAACATGCACGACTGGTGCATCTCGCGTCAGCTGTGGTGGGGCCATCGCATCCCGATCTGGCACGGTCCCAACGGCGAAACCGTCTGCGTCGGCCCGGACGAGACGCCACCGCAGGGCTGGGAGCAGGACTCCGACGTGCTCGACACCTGGTTCTCCTCGGCGCTGTGGCCGTTCTCCACCCTGGGCTGGCCCGACCACACCGACGACCTGGCCAAGTTCTATCCGACCACGGTGTTGGTGACCGGATACGACATTCTGTTCTTCT
>JAVRPG010000089.1:0-10756 GCA_032162325.1 Mycobacterium sp.
CGGCTTCGCCGCGGTCACGCCCGAGCGGCCACTCGCAATACACGTGCTAGTCCACCGCGAGCGCGGCAAGAACCAGGTCGCGGTGATACGGCACCCTGACGCACACCGAGACGATATCGATGTCGGACGCCGTGATCAGAGCGCGGGGATCGTCGTAGGCCGCGCGGACATCGAACGCCACAGCGGCAGCGTCGGCGCTGGCACGGCTGGTAGTCGCCACCGCCGCCAACTCCACATTCGCGAGGCTGCGCAGCGCCGGAATGTGGGAATCCTTGGCCCAGCTGCGATTCGGGTTGGCGCCGATGACACCGACGCGCAGCGGCCTTGTCGTGCCATCCCAAGCCCGAGATGATGGGCGGGGCATGATCCACTTTGACGGCACCACACCTCATTTTGGCTCTTGCCGCGATATCAGCCGTTGTCGTCCGATACAACGCTGCTCCGGCATGTGTATTCAACAACCATCCGGATGGCTACATAAGCCGGCGATGCACCTCGAAAGCCAAACATAGTTCGGCGACATCCTTTGGGCGCGAGAGAGATCGGCCGGTTCGTTTCTCGATCCGGCGCAACCGATGGCGCACGGTGTTGGGATGGCAAATAAGCACCTCGGCGGCGCTGCGCACCGATGCGTCGTTGTCCTGCCACACCCGAAACGTTTCGAACAGCATCTCTCGCTCGACGTCGGGGAGGTCGTCAAAGCCGTCCAACGCGTTTCCGATCGATTTCACCATCACATCGGGGGCACTGACCGCCGCGGTAGCCAGAATCGAGCCGTCGAACACCGCAATCGGCGAGGCCACATCGGGCCGGCCGCGAAGCATCACCTTGGCGAAATGCAGCGCATGTGGCGTGTCGCGCAGGTCATCGAAGCGCGCACTGACCCCGACGCGATCCGTCGCCAGCCGACTCACCAAAGCGAGGATCTTATCAAGACGCCGCTCAGAATTGACATGCACGATGCCGACCTGCAGATCAGGTTGAAGCCGCCACGCCGAATACACGTCCAGGCTCCGCAGCTTCGATTCGATTTCTGGCAACGCCACTCTCGCCAGGGACGGAACCTCCGCCGCGATGACGACAAACGGACCATTGACCGGCAGCTGCAGCGCACTGGCGAGTTCGCATAAGCTCCAGCGATCAATGACTCGCCCCTCGAGCAGAGAGTCGATCAGGAACGGACGCTGAGATGCCTCGCCGAGGAGCTGCCTCTTCTGCTCCTGGCGATATCCCGCCACCAGGGCGGTCCCGATCAGTTCCGCGAAGCGGCTAATGCGGACCTCGGTGTCGGCCGGCATCGGGCCTGGTTTTACGGAACCGACAGCCGCCAATCCCCGAACGCTACCGTCGACGAGGATCGGAACTCCCACCGCCGCGCGGATGCCCACCGCACGCACCCGTGCCGCTACCGCCCCGGCAATGTTGTCGTAGCTGTCAATCCTTGCGGGGAGGCCGGTGCGGTGCACCATAGTTGCGAGGGTGTTGCCCTCGATCGACGTGCGAGTACCTAACGGCCACCTGGCAACCGCGTCAGCAAGCGTGGCAGGATTGGCGGCGGCGCCGGCAAGCAGCGTGATCTCGTCGCTCGTGTCGAAGCGCCACAATCCAGCGGTGGACGCAGCCACACACTGACGCATTTCCTCGGCCACAACGCCAGCCAGCTCCGACGGATCGACGCCGCGCGCGACCAGCGTGCCGACCCGCCGCACGGCCGCCTGCTCCTGAACGAGCCGGCGATACTCGGCATGAACCACGACATCGTCGAGCGACTGGTCGCTTTGCCCGTCAACGGGGCCGTCGGTGGCTAGTAGGTCGTCGGTGGCTAGTAGTTCGTCCATGGCTCCCCCGTAAAGCAATATTGCGGTGACCGGCGGCACTTCGTTGTGATGTCGATTGTCATCGTCAGTCGAGGGGGGGTGCGTTCGCATCCGCCACTGCACAGTGCGATTAGCGGCCGCCGGCTGGTCAGTCGGGCAGGACAAGATCGAGCTGGCTGCGCGACTCGATGCCGAGCTTGGTGAACACTTTGCGCAGGTGGTACTGAACGGTGCGCGGGCTGATGAACATGCGGATGCCGATTTCGGGATTGGTCAGGCCGTCGCGAGCCATCCGCGCGATCTGGGCCTCCTGTGCCGTGAGCTGCTCATCGCCATTGGCGACGTTGCGCTTGCGGGCCGTTTCGCCGGCGGCCTGTAGCTCACGCCTGGCCCGTTCGGCGAAAGCTTCCATCCCCATCGTCTCGAGCATTTCGTGGGCGATGCGAAGCTGCTCCCGCGCGTCGACGCGGCGGCGCTCCCGGCGTAGCCATTCGCCGTACAGCAGGTGCGAGCGAGCAAGGTCTGCTCGGATACGGGTGCGGCTAAGTAGGTCGATCGACTCGCGATAGCAGCGCTCGGCGGTGTCGCCGTCGCTCACGAGCGCGCGTGAACGAGCTTCGATACCGAGTGCCCAGTCGGTGCCGCTGGCGCTCGTCATCTCGGCCAGCCGACGACAGGTGCCGGATGCTAGCTCAGTATTCCCGTTGCGCGCGGCGGCCTCGATGAGCTCGACCGACGCCCAGGTCGCGGCAACCTGTTCGCCCGCATGCTCACTTGCACGCTGAGCCGCTGTCATCGCCGTCTCGTAGTCACCAACGCCGTTGTTCAGCACCGCACTCGCCCATTCGGCGAACGTGATCGCGGTGCCTTCGCCTCGTCGGGTCGCGTCGCTGATCATGACGTCGATGAGCGTGGTCGCCTCTGCCTGTGCACCGTGAAAAACTGCCAGGCCTAAGGCGGCGTACGGCGCGAGGTTGCTGCCAGTGGCCTCCGTCGCGGCCTGCAACTCCTGGATTAACGAGGCTGCGGTAGACAGGTCACCGGCGAACAACATCGCGATCGCGCGCGCATTGAGGGCCAGCGGAAGCCCGCTGAGCGCGCCGACGGCACGGGCAATCCGGACATGTCCCTCGGTATGCATCTCCCAGCGACGGTCATCCCATAGGAGCCGGGCGACAACGCCGGCCAGCCAATGCCAGCGAAGTTCCTCGTCGACCGACGTGCCGATGCCGAAGACGTCCAGTGCCCTCCGCAGCATCGGCAGTCCGGCCGGATATCCCGCGTCGAAGTGCTGAGCGAGGCCGTCCAGAAAAAAATCGGGTGCGCGCGGAGCCTGCGACGGTGGAGCGGCCACGGCGGCGCGTGCCACCTCCAGCACGCCACCGCCGAGGGCCATCTGACCGGCGAACATTCCGGCCGCCAAGGCCTGCAGGTACGTCTCCCGGGAAAGGTCGACATCGATTGGCTCGAGCCGGATTGCGGCCTTCAGCAGCAGGGACGGAGCATCACTGCCCCAGTTTGTGACGAACGAGAGCTCGGCCCTTACTCGATCAATACGCGCTTGCTGAAAGTCGTCGGGCGGCCCGGCCTCCGCGATGGACAGCAACTCGCGGGCCGCACCGAACGCGCCGGCCTTGATTTTCGCCGACGCGGCGCCCAGCGCCCGCTCGGTGCGACGTGCGGGGTCCAGCGTCAACATCGTGGCGCGCTCGAGGAATGCCGCCGCCGCGGCCACGCCGCCACGCGCTTGCGCCCTGTCCGCGCAGCGCTCCAACTCCGCGGCGACGGCCTCGTCCGGGCCAGCCGCAGCATGGGCCCGATGCCAGGCTCGTCGATCGGGATCTAGCTGAGGATCGGTGACCTCAGCCAGAGCCGCATGCACCTCTTGCCGCTCCTGCGGCAACGCCGACCCGTAGACCGCCAAGCGCACGAGGGGATGCCGAAACCGCACCCGAGTGCCGAACTCGACCAGGCTCGCCTCGACCGCGGGCGCCCCGCATTCGACGCCGATCCCGAGCATCGCGGCGGCTCGCCACACCAGTGCCACATCACCAACCGGCTCTGCCGCCGCGACCACCAGCAATCGCCGGGTCTGGTCCGGAAGAGTCTCGACCCGCCGACGGAAGCTCTCTTCGATGCCGACCGACAATCGCGTCGCGTTGGAAAGCCCAAATCCGCCAGCTAGCTCCTGCGGAGTCAATCCTCGCGGCAATTCCAGCAACGCAAGCGGGTTGCCGTTCGTCTCGGCGATGATCTGATCACGCACCCGCATATCGAGCGGCCCAGTCAGCGCAGCATCCAGCAGCGCTCGCGCATCTGCCTCGTGCAGCCCCTCGACCATCAGCTCCCCTAACCCCGCCAGCTCGTCGCTCGGGGTCCGGACCGCGAAGACCAGACCAACCGATTCCGCCACCAATCGTCGAGCGACAAAGCCCAGCATTTGCGCAGACGCGCGGTCGAGCCACTGCTCGTCGTCAACCACGCAGATAAGTGGCTGTGGCTCTGCAGCGTCGGAAAGCAGGTTCAGGACGGCCAGCCCGACCAGGAATCTGTCCGGTATCGGTCCTGAGCCTGTGCCGAATGCAACCCGCAGGGCATCACGCTGCGGGACCGGCAGTCGCTTGAGGCTGTCCAGCAAGGGGGCGCACAGCTGATGCAATGCGGCGAACGCCAGTTCCATCTCCGACTGGTAGCCCGCAGTACGCACCACCCGGCAACCCGAAGCCTGCCCGGCCAGGTACTCGAGCAACGCTGACTTGCCGACACCCGCTTCGCCAGACACGACTAGTGCTCGGCTCTCACCGGCGCGAACAGCCTCGATCAGCCTGTCGAGCACCCCGCACTCGGCGTGACGGTCAATCAGCTCCATCGCGCCGCCCCACACCGTGAAGTCCGCCGCCGTCTGCACCGGAATTGGCGACAACCCTACCGTCAGGCGGGCATGACAAGGTCGAGCTGCATACGCGACTCGATGCCAAGCTTGGCGAACACTTTGCGCAGGTGGTACTGGACGGTGCGCGCGCTGATGAACAGGCGGGCAGCGATCTCCGGATTGGTCAGGCCGTCGCGAGCCATCCGGGCGATCTGGGCCTCCTGTGCCGTGAGCTGCTCATCGCCGGTGGCGATCGTGCGCTTGCGGGCCGTTTCGCCGGTGGCCTGTAGCTCACGCCTGGCCCGCTCGGCGAAAGCGTCCATCCCCATCGCCTCAAGCATGTCGTGGGCGATGCGAAGCTGTGCCCGCGCGTCCACCCGGCGACGCTCCCGGCGTAACCACTCGCCATACATGAGGTGAGCCCGGGCGAGTTCTGTGCGGACGCGGGTATTGCCAAGACTCTCGATCGACTCGCGGTAGAAGCGCTCGGCGGTGTCACCCTCACTCAGCAACGCGCGCGAACGAGCCTCGACGCCACGCGCCCAGTCGGTGCCGCTGGGTGTGGTCCTCTCGGCCAACCGGCGCAGCGCGTCGGCGGCGACGTCATTGTGTCCGCTGCGCACTGCCGCCTCGACGAGCTCGGCCGTCGCCCAGCTCGGTGTCACCATTTCCACCGAGCAGGCGGTGGCGCGCTGGGCTGCCTGCATCGCCTTCTCGTAGCTACCGAGGCCGTTGTTCAGCACGGCGTTCGCCCACTCGGCGACGGCGATCCCGATGCCTTCACCTCGGACGTTCATCTCCCTGGTGGTCGCGTCGATCAGCGCGGCCGCCTCGGCTTGTCTGCCGCGCAAAGCCGCCAAACCTAGTTCAGCGTAGGGGGCGAGGTGGCTGCCGGTCGCATCCATCGCGACCTGAAATTCCCCGACCAAGGAGGCTGCGCCGGTCAGATCACCCGCCAACAACATGGTGAACGCACGCATATTGAGGGCCAGCGGCAGTTCGCTCAGCGCGCCGACGCCGCGGGCAAGCTGGACGTGCCGGTCGGAAAGCAGATACCAGCGATCGTCATCCCAGAGGTGTGGCGCCACGACGCCGGCTACCCAGTGGCATCGCAACTGCTCGTCGACCGACATGCCGATGCCGAAGTCGTCCAGTGCCCTCCGCAGTATCGGCAGTCCGGCCTCATATCCGCTGTCGAAGTGCGCTGCCAGGCCTTCCAGGAGAAGGTCGGGAGTGCGCGTTGCGTGCCGGGGCGGCGGTGCGGCCTCGGCGGCGCGTGCTACCTCCAGCACGCCACCGCCGAGGGCCAGGCGACCGGCCAACATCGCGGCCGAAAATGCCTGCAGGTAGGTCGCCCGGGAAAGGTCGGCGTCGATTGGCTCAAGACGGTTTGCAGCCTTCAGCAGCAGGGACGGAGCATCACTGCCCCGGTTTGTGACGAATGCGAGGTCGGCTGCAATCAGGTCGATACGAGCTTGCTGCAAGTCGGTGATCGCTCCGGTCTCCGCGATGGACAGCAATTGCCGCACGGTGTCGAAAGCGCCGGCCTGTAAGTTCGCACCCGCGGCACCCAGCGCCCGGTCGGTGCGGCGCGTGGGCTCGAGCGTCAACATCGTGGCGCGCTCGAGGAATGCCGCCGCCGCAGCCACGCCGCCACGCGCTTGTGCCCTGTCCGCGCAGCGCTCCCATTCCGCGGCCACGTCCTCGTCCGGCCCAGGCGCAGCATGGGCCCGATGCCAGGCGCGTCGATCGGGATCTAGCTGCGGATCGGTGACCTCAGCCAGAGCCGCATGCACCGCTTGCCGCTCCTGCGGCAACGCCGACCCGTAAACTGCCGAGCGCACGAGGGGATGACGAAACCGCACCCGAGTGCCGAACTCGGCCAGGCCCGCCTCGACCGCGGGCGCCGCCGCTTCGAGGCCAATCCCGAGCCTCGCGGCAGCTCGCCACACCAGTACTGGATCACCGACCGGCTCGGCCGCCGCGATCAGCAACAGCCGCCGGGTCTGCTCCGGGAGGACGTGCACCCGCTGGCGGAAGTTCTCTTCGATGCCGCCGGACAGTCGCATCACGCTGGGAAGCCCAAATCCGCCGGCTAGCTCCTGCGGAGTCAATCCCCGGGGCAATTCCAGCAGTGCCAACGGGTTGCCGTGAGTTTCGGCAAGGATCTGATCGCGGACCCGAGTGTCCAGTGGTCCGGTCAGGACGGAATCCAGGAGCGCTCGCGCATCCGCTTCGGGCAGCCCCTCAACGGTGAGGGCCGACAGCCCTGCGATATCGCCGCCGGGGACACGGGCCGCGAAGACCATCCCGATTGATTCCGCCACCAATCGTCGAGCAACAAAGCCCAGCACTTGGGCAGACGCGCGATCGAGCCACTGCTCGTCGTCAACCACACAGATAAGTGGCTGCGGCTCCGCAGCGTCGGAAAGCAGGTTCAGGACGGCCAGCCCGACCAGGAACCTGTCCGGTATCGGTCCGGAGCCCATGCCGAACGCAATCCGGAGGGCATCACGCTGCAGGACCGGTAGCCGCTCGAGGCTGTCCAGAAGGGGGGCGCACAACTGATGCAATGCGGCGAACGCCAGCTCCATCTCTGAGTGGCAGCCCGCGGTACGCACCACCCGGCATCCCGACGCCTGCTCGGCCAGGTAATCGAGCAACGCGGTCTTGCCCACACCGGCTTCGCCGGACACCACCAATGCCCGGCTCTCACCAGCGCGGACTGCCGCGACGAGCCGGTTGAGCGTGTCGCGCTCGGCGTGACGGCCTATCAGCTCCATCGCGCAACCCCGCACCCTGAAGTCCGTCGCTATCTGAACCGGAAGTGGCGATAACCTTACCCTCGGAATGGCATCACTTCGGCGGCATTGCGGCGCTACGTCCGCGGCTCTGCGACGTCGTTACCCAGTGGCGCCCAACCTCTCAGGCGGTACCACCGTGAGAACACGGGCCACGAACACTTCGAACGCGTCCATGAAATCGCGCAAAAACGCCTCGGTCCCCTTGTCGGTGACCTCCCCCACGTCGGTGATCAAGCCGGGCGTGAACTGGACGTAGGCCTCCGGCGCCTCCATCAGCGGCGAATTGCAGGAGCTCAGCACACTGCGCAGACTCTGCTGCCCGACAGCGGTTCCGATCTTGCCCGGGGAGGCGCCGATCACCGCCGACGGCTTATGCGCGAATGAGTTCGTTCCATGCGGGCGGCTGGCCCAATCGATGGCGTTCTTCAGGCAGCCGGGGATGCCCCTGTTGTACTCGGGGGTTACGAACAGGACCGCATCCACTGCGGCGATGGCATCCTTGAGCGCTCGGCCCGCCGGCGGGTAATCAGTGTCGAAGTCGCGGTTGTACAACGGAAGATCCCCTATCGGAATCTCCACGAACTTCAGATGCTTTGGCGCCAACCGGATGAGCGCCTCGGCTAGCGTGCGATTGATTGACTCGGTTGAAAGGCTGCCGATAATGTAGCCAACCCGATAGCCGCTCATAGGTTTCCCCGCTTCCGCTCCGTTCTACATGGTCAACTCGAGGATTCTGGAAGCCGCGCCTCCTGTCGACGTCGACGTACACAGCGCCGGTGGCCTTTCGCGGTGCCGGTGGACAACGGCGCTGTCCACGTGAGATTGGTGTTCGCATCGGCGTCTTCACAATGTTCGCGGCGACACTACGTGAGCCACCCAGACTGTTTGGAAACACATAGACGGCTGACGACGCGACGGCGACGCTTGGACGGTATCGACCAGAACCAAGGAGCCGACATGAAGCCCTCGACAGACCGACGCCGCATGGCCTACTACCGGGCCGATGTGCAGGGCCTTAATGCCGGAGACGCAGCTACCCGGACGCTAAACCCGCTCGATGGCAAGGAATACACGTACGCGACAACTCGGCTTGATGTAGCGCGCGCCATCGCCGCAAGACATGCTGATTTCTGCGTTTACCGCGTCACCCTCGACGAGCCCATCGAAGCAGAGCCCGACGCCGCCGAGGACAACCTTGGTGAACTGTTCGTCAGGTCTCCGTGGGGCGCGGTCGCGGATGTCGTCGATGACAAAGAAAGAACTCCCTAATAGCCGCACGACTCCGTCGAAATCCCGGCCACCACCGCGCGGCGTCGCTTCGCCCGGAACGGAGACGTTCACGGCAGTGGTAGGTGACACCCAACGCCGGTCAAGGTGGTGCGGACAGACATCGACACCTGAGCTGACTCATTAGACGATCGATAGGCCGCCGGAAAACCAAGGGCCGGCAGCGATATCCGTACATGGAGGATTGACGATGAACGAGACTGTAAGCCGCTTGATGGAAGCGAACCTGCTCGGAGTGTTCAACGAGCGCGACGGCGAACGGAGGGCCGCGGCGATCAGGGGCACCTATGCTCCCGATGTCCGCTGGACCGACGATGAGGGCGTAAGTGTCGGCCGCGAAGCGCTGGAAGCAAGGGCACAGGGGCTGCAGCAACAGAGCCAGGGATTGGTGTTTACCAAAGCCAGTCCCGTCTATCAAACGCTGGATTTCGGGTATCTGGCGTGGCATCTGGGTCCCGAGGGTGGCGATCCGGTCGCAAGTGGATTCGACGTGGCAATCGTTCGCAATGACATCATCGCTGAGCTTTATACAGTGATTACCACGTAGCAACGGGCGGCCATGTTGAGTCCCTATGGACGCCGCCGCCCCGGGCCTGACTAACTGCGTCGCCTGGACCGAGGCGGCAGGCGGTGCGGGTCGTCTTCAAGAGTGCTGCGGTCCCAGCCGCCGAGTTCGGCGGCTGCCTCGTACGTGGTCTGCAAGAACCGGGCGACCGCGTGGTCCGGGTCATCGGCGGTGCGCACGGCCTCGTAGGGCAGCAGGAATTCTCCGAGTTCGTGGCTGTAGTAGGCGGCGTCTGGTTCAACGCGGTGGGCGGAGAAACCCTCCGGCTCAGGGTATGCGTAAGAGTAGAACGCGCCCTCCTTGCCACCTCCGGGCCAAAAGCCACAGCTGCTGAGCTCCCGTGAGTACCCCTCAACCATCACCCAGTCCGGGCAGTTAGGGGCGCCCCCCGGATGCGTGGGGGCGAGCCGCCCGGAAAATCGCGTACAGGCCAAATCCATAGCACCCCAGAAGAATTGGACCGGGCTGGCCTTTCCAACGAACGCCGCGCGAAAGTTTGTCATGACCCGGTGGGCCTGCACCAGTTGCTGCCAGAACGTGCGCGCCGCATCAGGATCGTATTCTGCGTGCTGATAGTCCTCAGCGAACGGGATAGCGGGGTCTACCTCGTTGGGCTTGCCCACGATGCGCGTTTCGATGTCGAGCCTGTCGAGTGCCGAGAGCGTCTCTCCGTAAAACTCGGCGACAGGTTTGGACGCCAACGGCACCGCCTCCTGACGACCGTCACTCTTCCGGATCGCAAGAATCTGGTTGACGAAGTCGAACTCCATGTCGAACACCGCATCCCCGTATGGAACTGCGCCAGTGGTCAATCCCCGGGGACTGACATACAACGTCGCTTGCCACCAGTGGTTCAACAGCGGCATATGAACCATGCGGATCTTGCCGACGATCTGGACCCACATATGCAAGGTGTCGCGGGTGGCCGTCCAGTCGTCCACCATCAGGGACGGCCAGTCGTAGGTCCGCACGGGGCCGTTCATGCCGTTTCCTCCCACAGTTCGCCGAGCGTGCGATTGATAGCCAACCCTATAGCCGTTCATCGGTTGCACCACTCCCAGTCCGCTCTACTTGGCCAACTCGAGCCTGCTGGAAGCCCCGCCTCCTGTCGACGTCGACGTGCTTAACGCCGGTCACCTTTCGCAGTGCCGGTGAACAACGGCGCTGTCCCACCCGAACGCCAATGACTCTTCTCCGGAATGCGGCACGGTGTCCGAATCAGGGTGCAAATCCATGTTATTCACGCATTTCAATGTTTGCGATGACACTAACTAACCTATTGACGCTGCTCGGAAACACATCGACGGATGACCGTCACGCCGCATCGGGCTCTACGCGCTGGCTCGTTGCACAGCGCGAAATTCACTCACTGCTGCGCAAGGAATCTCGGCGGCGAGCGCGGTGCCTTGGC
>JAVRPG010000090.1:0-6601 GCA_032162325.1 Mycobacterium sp.
GCGGCTGCGTGCGCTGGTGGTGCCGGCGGTCGTGGTGACGGGCCTGGGCCTGCTGGGCGTGGCGCTCGCGGGGGTGTTCGGCCCGTGGCTGCTGCGGGAGGCGTTCGGGGCGGAGTACAGGGCCGACGGCACGCTGCTGGCCTGGCTGACCGCGGCTGCGGTGGCGATCGCGTTGTTGACGTTGACCGGCGCCGCGGCGGTCGCGGCGGCCCTGCACCGCGCGTATTCGGCAGGTTGGGTGTCGGCGACGGTCGCGTCGGCGCTGTTGCTCCTGCTGCCACTGGGGCTGGAAACGCGCACGGTGATCGCGCTGATGTGCGGGCCGCTGGTGGGAATCGCGGTACACCTGGCCGCGCTTGCCAGGGTGCCCCACGGATGAACCTGTATTTTGTTGTGCATCAGTATCTCGGACACGCGTTACCACGACGTTTGGATCGTCGTCCCCGCCTTCAACGAGGCGAGCGTTATCGGCGACGTCATCTCTGACGTTCGCTCCGTTTTCGACCACGTGGTGTGCGTGGACGACGGCAGCCGCGACGACACCGGCGACGCCGCGTTGCGCGCGGGGGCGCACGTGGTGCGCCATCCGGTCAACCTCGGCCAGGGCGCGGCGATTCAGACCGGCGTCGAGTACGCCCGCCGACAGCCGGGTGCGGCGGTGTTCGCCACGTTCGACGCGGACGGCCAGCATCGCGTCAAGGACGTCGTCCGGATGATCGACCGGCTGGCCGCCGAGGATGTCGATCTCGTCGTTGGCACCCGGTTCGCCGACCCGGGCGTGGTCAGCCGCACGCCGTTGGTGAAGCGGTTGGTGTTGCGCTCGGCGGCGGCGTTGAGCCCACGCAGCCGCCAACTCGGTTTGACGGACGCGCACAACGGCCTGCGGGTGTTCAACAAGACGGTGGCCGACGGGCTGAACCTCACCATGAGCGGCATGAGCCACGCCAGCGAATTCATCACGCTGGCGTACGAAAACCATTGGCGGGTAACAGAAGAACCGGTCGAGATTCTTTACACCGAGTACTCGATGTCGAAGGGTCAGCCGCTGCTCAACGGTGTCAACATCATCTTCGATGGATTGCTGCGAGGGAGGCTGTCGCGATGAACTGGATCCAGGTGCTGCTGATCGTGTCGGTGCTCGCGCTGCTGGTGTTTCTGCTTCGCTCGCGTCGCAGGGCTAAGTCAAAGGCGTGGGTGAAGGTCGGCTACGTGCTGTTCGTGATGGCAGGGATCTATGCGATCCTCCGACCGAACGACACCACCGTTGTCGCGCATTGGGTCGGCGTGGCCCGCGGTACGGATCTGATGCTGTATGCGTTGATCATCGCGTTCGCGTTCACCACGCTCAGCGCCTACATGCGTTTCAAGGACATCGAGTTGAAGTACGCGCGGTTGGCGCGGGCCGTCGCCTTGCAGAGCGCCCAGGTGCCCGAGCAGCGTTAACCGGCCCCGCCGAGCAGCGCCGCCAGCACCTGGATTCGTTTGGCCTCGATTTCTGGCTGCGGCAGGACCGCTCGGACGAGCGCGGCGCCGTCGAAGGTGTTCGTCATGATCGCGACCAGCGCGGCGAAGCTCTCCTCAGGGAACCGGTCGGCCCCGGGCAATGCTTGAGCGATGTCGTAGATGTTTGCGGCATACTCGGTGAGCACGTCTTGCAAAGTGGCCCTGAGCTTCTCGTCCGTGCGCGCTGCGATCAGCAGCTCGTACATGACGGCGTTGGTGGAGTTACCGGTGACGTCGCGCAGGATCGTCAACGCCGCCTCCAGAGCCGGCTTGTCGGCCGGAATCTCGGCGACCCGCTTCGTGAACAGGTCCAGCTGGCGTCGCATCACTTCGTGCGCCGTGGCGGCCATGAAATCGCCCATGGTGGCGAAGTGCCGGAACAGCGCACCGTCGGACACCTGGGCGCGCTTGGCGATCACCGCGGCCGACGCCCGTGCGTAACCGACCTCGACGATCGTGGCGATGCTCGCGTCGAGCAGGCGCGCGATGGTCTCCTCGCGGCGTTGCTGTTGTGTTCTTGCCATGTCAGGCAAGCGCTTTCGCGGGTTGGGCACCCCGTGCGGGCAGGAATCGTCCGGACTTCACGGTCGTACCGTAGCCGTCGCAGAACTCGCCGTTGCGGAACACGACGGTTCCGTTCACGCCCGTCGCGACGACGGCGGCGTCGTTGCGGTTGACCATTCGGCTCAGGCCGCCGTAGAACGGGACCTTGTCCTCGTGGTAGCCGTTCACCGAATCGTTGAGTCCGGCGGGATCGATCACCACGAAGTCCGCGCGGTCGCCCTCACGCAGCGTCCCGGCGTCGGCGCCGAACCACGCCGCGACCTCGGCGGTCAGGCGATGGACGGCGTGCTCGACGGTGAGGAACGGCTCGCCCGCGCGCTCGGCGTCGCGGACCCTTTTGAGCAGCCGCAGCGCGTAGTTGTAGAAGGCCATGTTGCGCAGGTGCGCGCCGGCGTCGGAGAAGCCCATGTGGATGGACGGCTCGGCGGCGAGCTTGTTGAGCTGCTTGGGCCGGTGGTTGGCGACGATGGTCGTCCAGCGGACATTGCGTTCGCCGTTCTCGACGAGCACGTCGAGAAATGCGTCGAGCGGGTGCAGACCGCGCTCGTCGGCGATCTGCCCGAAGCTCTTTCCGATCAGGGACTTGTCGGGGCATTCGACGATGACCGCATCGTGAAAGTCGCGGTGCCACAATGACGGTCCAAGTTTCTTGCGGTCGAACGCGCGCCGGAAGCGGCGACGGTATTCGGTGTCGGCGAGCAGCTCGTTGCGTTCCAGTTGATCGCGCAGATGCAGGGCGGCGGTGCCGGCGCCGAATTCTTCGAACACGGGCAGATCGATTCCGTCGGAGTACAACTCGAACGGAACCGGAAGGTGCTGGAACCGGATGCTTGCTCCCAGAACGGCGTTGAGCAGCCGGGTACCGCGCCCGAAGACACCGGCCGCGCCGGGTGCCGACTTCGCGTCCGCCGACACCAGCAGGCTCATCCGTACGCCCGGGCGCCGTCCGAACATCCGGCTGCTGGACAGGAAGAAGTTCAGCGCCGACAGGGGGTTCTTGATGTCAGGGGCACTCTGCAGGATCCGGCGGCGCTTGCGCAGCACGGCGATCAGCTTCCGCCGTTCCCGCCACGTGGCGAAGGTCGACGGCAGCGCTCGTGATCGGAAGCGTTCCCCGTCGAGTTTGTCGATGGCCGCGTCCATCCCGGACATGCCGAGAAGCCCGGCGTCGAGCGCCTTTTCGAGCATCGCAGCCATCTGGTCGAGTTCAGCGTCGGTCGGGTTCACGCCATCGGTCGTTGCGCGGTCGAGGCCGAGCACCGCGGTACGCAGGTCCGAATGTCCAAGCAGCGAACTGACATTCGGCCCGAGTGGCAGTTCGTCAAGTGTTCGAACGTATTCGGCGGGCGTCGACCAGGTCTTCTTGGCTTCCAGCGCACCGAGGACGAACTTGCGCGGCACCGCCTCGACCCGGCTGAACAGGTCGGCAGCGTCCTCGGAGTTGGCGTACACAGTCGACAGCGAGCAATTGCCCAGGAGCACCGTGGTGACGCCGTGCCGCACCGACTCACGCAGTCCGGGATCGAGCAGCACCTCGGCGTCATAGTGGGTGTGCACGTCGATGAAGCCGGGGACGATCCACTTGCCGGCCGCGTCGATCACGTCCGGGCAGCCCGTCTCATCGAGCGGTTCGGCGGACGCCTCCGACACGAT
Organism: Mycobacterium sp.; assembly: GCA_032162325.1. GTDB lineage: Bacteria > Actinomycetota > Actinomycetes > Mycobacteriales > Mycobacteriaceae > Mycobacterium. The sequence continues at coordinate 3,721 of JAVRPG010000090.1, forward strand.
GCGAGCCACGATGCCATCCCGAATGCCCAGCGTACGGACCTGGGGAGCGGCCCCAGTGCCGTCGAACCACAGCCCGTTGCGAACGATCACGTCGTAGGTCATGGCGCCAGCCTACAATAGAAAGCGAGTGCTCACAATCTTTTATTGATTCCTGAAGAACGCGACGGTGCGGGCCACGCCGTCGTCCAGCTTCACGTTCGGCCGCCAGCCCAGCACCGACTCGGCCCGGCTGATGTCGAGGCAGGACCGCTTGAGGTCGCCCAGCCGCGGCGGATGGAACTCCGGCTCGTCGGGCGTTCCGACAGCGCACGCGATCGCCGTATGCAGTTGCCGCACCGAGGTTTCCACTCCGGTGCCGACGTTGAACCGCTCGCCTCCCCCGGCCTCACCTGATGCCCTGACGAACGCGTCGACGACGTCGTCGACGAACACGTAGTCGCGGGTATCGGTACCGTCGCCGAAGATCTTGGTCGGCTTTCCAGACAGCAGCGCACGCGAGAATATCGCGACCACGCCCGCCTCACCGTGCGGGTCTTGGCGAGGGCCGTAGACATTGCCGGGCGCGATGTGTGAGCACTGCAGGCCATAGAGGTTGCGGTACATGTTCAAGTAGACCTCGCCCGCAACCTTGCTCGCGGCGTAGGGGGACGACGGGTTGATCGGGGCCTGCTCAGGTGTCGGATAACTGGGCGGGGTGCCGTATATCGAGCCACCAGAGGACGTGTGCACCACCTTGCGGACGCCCGCGCGGCGAGCGGCCTCTGCGAGACGGACCGTGCCGACGACGTTGACCGTCGAGTCGAATTGCGGATCGTCGACCGAGCGCGTGACGGAGATCTGGGCGGCCAGGTGGAAGACGACCTCCGGCTTCGCATCGGCGAGCAGCCCGATCAGGTCTGCGTCCACAATGTCGGACTTGGCGAAGTCGAACTCTGTGGAACGCTCCGCCTGGCCGAGGTTCTCGCTGCGCCCCGAGCTGAGGTCGTCGACGCCGAACACCGAGTGTCCGTCCGCGAGCAGGCGGTCTACCAGCGTTGATCCGATGAAACCGGCTGCCCCCGTCACCAGTGTGCGCATCGGGCCACCATACCGAGGACCGTATGCGGCGGTTAGACATACAGTCGACAAGAGTGAACTGGGTTGCCCGTACCGCCGCCGCGTTGATCGCGGTGCAATTGGTTGTTCGGGCGGTGCTGGCGTTTCGCGGCTACTTCTACTGGGACGACCTGATCCTGACCGGCCGGGCCGGCACGCAGGGCCTGCTGTCGCCGGCGTCTCTGTTCGACGATCACGACGGGCATGTCATGCCAGGGGCGTTCCTGGTGGCGGGTGGCATTACCCGGCTCGCGCCGTTGAACTGGATCGGGCCGGCGATCAGCCTGGTGGTGCTGCAGCTGTTGGCGTCGCTGGCGCTGCTGCGGGCGCTGCACGTCATTCTTGGCTGGCGGCCGGTTCTGCTGCTGCCCTTGACGTTCGCCTTGTTCAGCCCGCTCGGGGTGCCCGCGTTTGCGTGGTGGGCGGCGGCGCTGAACTCGCTGCCGATGCTGGCCGCGCTGGCGTGGGTGTGCGCCGACGCGGCGCTGCTGGTGCGCACCGGAAACCAGCGGTATGCGGCGACGGGCCTGCTGGTGTTCTTCGGCGGGTTGCTGTTCTTCGAGAAGGCGGCCGTCATCCCTTTTGTGGCCTTCACCATTGCGGCGCTGCATGCACATGTCACCGGCTCGGGCACGGTGTTGGAGGTGTGGCGGCGGGGCGTACGGCTGTGGGTATCGGCGCTGACTGTGACGGCGGCGTGGATCGCCGTTTATCTGGTCGTGGTCGATCAGAAGCGGTGGAGCTTCGACGTGGCGATGACGTGGGATCTGTTGAGCCGCTCGGTGACCCGTGGAATCGTGCCGGGTTTAGTTGGCGGACCGTGGGATTGGCAGCGCTGGGCCCCGGCATCACCGTGGGCGACGCCTCCCGTGGCGGTGATGGTGCTGGGATGGTTGGCGCTGGCGGTCGTTGTGGCGGTCTCGTTCATACGCAAGGACCGGATCGGGCCGGTGTGGCTGGCGGCTGTCGGATACGCGATTGCGTGCCAGATCCCGATCTATCTCATGCGCTCGTCGCGGTTCACCGCGCTCGAATTGGCGCAGACACTGCGCTACCTGCCGGACCTTATCGTGGTGTTGGCGCTGCTGCTCGCGGTCGGACTATGCGCACCCAACCGCGTGCGATCGGCGTGGCTGGATGCCTCGCGGACGCGGGCGGTGGTAACGGTTTGCGCCACAACGGCCTTCGTTGCGAGCAGCCTGTACTCGACCGCGACGTTCCTCGCCAGCTGGCGTGACAACCCGGCGCAACCGTATCTGCAGAATGCGCAGGCCGGATTGGCGCGAGCGCAGGCAGCATCGAGCGCGCCTATGCTCGATCAGGAGGTCGATCCGCTCGTGCTGCAGCGCGTGGCATTCCCGGAGAACTTGGCCAGCCACATGTTTGCGCTGCTGCGGGACCGGCCCGAATTCGCAGGCGCGACAAGCGAGTTGCGCATGCTGGATGTCAGCGGTCATGTCGTTGACGCGAAGGTCACCTGGGTGCGGTCGATGGTTCCCGGGCCTGAGCCGCAGTGCGGGTATCTGGTGCAGCCCGACTTCCCCGTGTCGATGCGGCTGGATGGCCCGCTGCTGCCTGCGGACTGGACCGCGGAGATCAACTACCTCGCCAACAGCGACGGCTCGATGACGATGTCGCTGTCGGAGGGCACGGAGACAAAGGTGCCGGTAAGGCCAGGGCTCAACCGCGTCTTCGTACGACTGTCGGGGGCCGGCGATGCTATCAAGGTGCGGGCGAACACGGCGGCGTTGTCGGTGTGTATCGCCTCGGGGCCGGTCGGATTCGT
>JAVRPG010000091.1:0-8621 GCA_032162325.1 Mycobacterium sp.
ACACGCAGAAGAAAAACGCGCCGCTGAGGCCCACCAAGATCACCGTCGCCGACAGCGCCAAGGCCACGGTAGTAGCCGCCAGCACGCGGGGAACCACGAGCGCCTGGATGGGGTTGATGCCCATCACGCGCAGCGCGTCGATTTCGTCGCGAATGGTCCGCGCCCCCAGATCGGCACACATGGCCGTGGCGCCCGCGCCGGAGACCACCAGCACCGTGACAATCGGGCCGATCTGGTTGACGGTGCCGATCGCGGCACCGGTTCCGGAGAAATCCGAGGCGCCGAATTCGGTCAGCAGAATGTTGAAGGTGAACACCAGCAAGACCGAGTACGGCATCGTCAGCATGAGTGCCGGCAAGACCGATACCCTTGCAACGAACCAGCTTTGAAGTATGTATTCCTTCCAGGCGAATGGGGGCTTGACCATCTGCACGAAGGTGTCGAGCGTCATCGCAAAGAAGCCGCCGAGCGCGCGGACCGGCTTGCCGCCCAGAAGCGTCGCCATCAGCTGTGTCCCAACAACGCGGTCGTCAGCGTGCGGGCGCCCCGCGTTGCCCGCAGCTGTACATAGTCACGATCAGCCGGCAGCATGGCCGGAACGCTACGAGGCAAACAGCATGGTGACTGCTCCACCAAGAGGGATAATGCGTCCCTCGTCAGAGTCACTTCCGGGCCAGCCAGACATGGATTTGCTGTGCAGGCCCCTAACCAGCGCCGAATGCCCAGCTGTCGCTGGCCGCAACGCGTCTGGAACTGGCGCGGAGCCCTTTTGACGGCCGCGTCATGCAATCACCCTGTGATGTCGAAGCGTCCGGTGGGTTGCCCCGGCAGGCACCTCATCAACACCGGCTCACCGGTCGCGGTATTCACCCACCAAATCGTTTGTCTGGCTGGAGTTTTCGCGAGCCCGCAGGTCGACACGCCTGATCTTGCCGGAGATCGTCTTGGGGAGCTCCATGAATTCGATCCGCCGGATGCGTTGGTAGGGCGCAAGGTAGCGGTGCGCATGGGCGAAGATGGCGTCGGCGGTGGCCTGATCAGGGGCCCAGCCCGCCGCCAAGCTGATGTAGGCCTTGGGCACGGCCAGCCGGGTTGGGTCGGGGGCCGGCACCACCGCTGCCTCGGCCACCGCCGGATGCTCGATGAGCACGCTTTCCAGCTCGAACGGGGAAATCTTGTAGTCGGACGCCTTGAACACATCGTCGGTGCGGCCGATGTAGGTGATGTGACCGTCGGCGTCGCGGCGGGCCACATCTCCCGTGCGGTAGTAGCCGGCCGCGGTAACCAGGTCGTTGCGGTCGTCGTCGCCCAGATAGCCGGTCATGAGATTCACCGGTCGCGGATCCAGTCGCAGACAGATCTCTCCCTCGCTGGCCGGCTGCCCGCTGACGGGGTCGACGATCTCCACGGCAACACCGGGCAGCGGTCGGCCCATCGAACCGGGCTTGACCGGTGAGCGCGGGGTATTGGCGATCAACGCCGTGGTCTCGGTCTGCCCGAACCCGTCGCGGATTGTCAGCCCCCAGTGCTTCTGGACATGCGCGATGACCTCCGGGTTCAGCGGCTCGCCCGCGCCGACCGCTTCCCGCAGCGCTTCGGGCCTGGCACCCAGATCGGCCTGAATAAGCATGCGCCACACCGTCGGTGGCGCGCACAGCGAGGTGACTTCAGCCTGCCGCAGCATCGTCAGGAAGCGGGGCGCGTCGAAGCGCGTGTAGTTGTAGACGACGATCGTCGATTCGGCGATCCAGGGTGCGAAGAATGAACTCCAGGCGTGCTTGGCCCATCCCGGCGAGCTGATGTTGAGGTGGACGTCGCCAGGGCGCAGTCCAAGGAAGTACATCGTCGACAGATGCCCGACGGGGTAGGACCGGTGCGTGTGCTCCACGAGTTTGGGCCGGCTGGTGGTGCCGGAGGTGAAGTAGATCAGCATCGGGTCGTCCGGGCCGGTCTGGGTGCCAGGCCACGCGGGCGTGGCCGCGGTGTCGGCCAGCCGGTACGGCCGCCACGGAGACGGGGCGTCGCCGATCGCAAAACGGCCGAAATCCCCTGGGATGTCAGCGAATTTGTCGACCTGGTCGGCATTGGTGATGACGTGGCGTACCGCGCCCCGCCCGACGCGGTCAAGGAGGTCCTTGCGTCCCAGCGCGGTCGTGCCCGGCATGATGACCGCCCCAAGTTTCATAACCGCCAGCATCGATTCCCACAACTCGACCTGATTGCCCAGCATGACCATGACCCGATCGCCGGGCGCGACGCCGCCGGCGGCCAGCGATGTAGCGAGCCGATCGGAGCGTTCGGACATCTCGGCGAAGGAGTACGACCGATCGGTCCCGTCTTCACCGATGATGCGCAGCGCCGTCTGCGGGTTCCCCGCCGCGACCGGATCGAACCAGTCGAGTGCCCAATTGAATCGGTCCCCGATCTCGGGCCAGCGGAAGGCTGCGACCGCGGCGTCGTAGTCGTCGCGGTGTCGCACCAGCATGTCGCGGACAGCGCGGTAGGCCGCTCGTCCGGTTGTTCGGTCCATCGGTCCGTGCTCCTCACATCGGTGCTATCTGGGAAACTTGCTCTGCGGCGCGCCACTACAGCGCCGACCGCGATCCGAAGGAGGCTGCGCGTGCAACGTCGCGAGCCTGCGCTGCGGTCCTCTCGGGCTGAACGCGTCGCGGCCGACCTGGAACACGAGATCCTCAGTGCTCGCCTGCCGGTCGGGGCTCACCTGGGGCGCCGGTCCGAGATCATGGACCGGTTCGGCATCAGCCCGACGGTGATGAACGAGACGCTGCGCATCCTGCGTGATCGCGACCTGGTGGCGGTCCGGCCCGGACCAGGCGGCGGGATCACCGTGGCCAGTGCGCCCGCGCAGGTTCGTCTGGGCGCTCTGGATCTGTCGTTTCAGCCATCCACCCCGCACCCCCTGGACCTGTTCGAAGCCCGGTTGTACCTCGAGTTCGGCATGACCAAGGCAGCGTTCGAGCGGGCGACCAGCGATGACATCGCCGCGATGCGGTCCGCGATGGTCGCAATGCGGGCCAGCACCGATGCAGCGCAGTTCTTCGACGCGGTGCTGGCGTTCCACGCCGTCGTCGCGGCCGCGGCCCACATCCCCGTCCTGGAGGGGATGCACCAGCTCATCGTGACGAGCATCAAGGCGGTGCTCGCCCGGGTGGCGTTCGTCCGCGACCATGAAACGCTGCTGGCCAGAAGCCTCGACGTCCACGACGACATCGTGGCCACAATCGCGCTGCACGATCAGGCGTCGTTCGTCGACGCCATCACCCGCCACGATCAAGACCTGATCCGCGCCGACGACCCGGACCGCACGCCGAACACTCCACAGCGTCCCTGACCGACCCTCGCCGATAGCCTGACGTCGCCGCTCACGCCTCGGCTCCACAGTGGTTCAGTCCTGCTTGCATACCGGTTACTTCTACCACCGGCAATGTGTGACGCACAACATTGTGCATACACATCTTGGATTATGCATACACATTAGTTACCTTTAGACGGAACCCACCCGTCAGACCAGTTGCCCGGAGCCAGGACCATCAACGCTCACCGATTCGCCCGCAGTGGCCTCGTCGATGTCCATACCCACGCCATCGACGAGGATCTCCCGGATCTGCAGGCTTATCCGCACGACCGCTGGCCCAGCGTCGACCGGACAAGCGAGACCGACGCGCACCTGATGTTCGGTGGACAGCACTACCGCCGGATCGATCACCGGTGTTGGTCAGCGGATGCCAGGCTCACCGACATGAATCGGGAAGGCGTTGCCGTACAAGTGCTTTCGCCGATTCCCGTGACGTTTTGCTACGACGCGTCCGCGGCCGGCGCGGCCGAACTGGCGGCGGCTCAAAACGAGTTCTTCGCCCGGATCGTGCGCAAGCACCCAACCCGCTTCGCTGCGCTGGGCGCCGTTGCCCTGCAGGACCCCGACCGGGCCGTCGACGAGATGCGCCGGTGCATGGGCCGCCCGGGATTCCTCGGCGTCGAGATCGGCACGCAGGTCGCTGGTACAGAGCTGGCCGACCCGAGCCTGGACCGGTTCTTCGCCGTCGCGCATGAACTCGGCGCCCTGGTCCTGGTCCATCCCAGTGACCAGGACCTATCGCCCCGGGTGACCGAGCTGGGACTTGGCTTCGGCGCCGGGATGCCCACCGAGACCGCACTGGCCGCGGCGGCGCTGATCGTCGGCGGCGCGCTCTCGCGTCGACCTGAAGTGCGAATCTGCCTGGCGCACGGCGGAGGCGCGCTGCCGGCGATGATCGGCCGGCTCGACAAGGGGGCGATGATCGCCGGTTGCACCCCCGACTCCCCCGACCTCCCGAGCCGCCTGGCCGCCCAAATGTGGTGCGACTCGCTGACCTACAACCGTCAGGCGCTGCACGCGGCGATCGAAGTCTTCGGCTGCGACCACGTCGTTTTCGGATCCGACTACCCCGTCCCGGCGATGCCGGAGCAGATCGACGACATCGTGGCCGACCTGCCCGCCGACCTGTGGAAAAAGATCTGCCGCACCAATCTGGAGGAATCATGGCGCATTTCCTGGGTCTAGGCCTGACGCACTATCCGCTGCTGGCCGGCACCGACGAACACATGGCGTCCCTGTTGCGTTGGACGCTGGCTGATCCCGACATTCCCGCCGAGGCGAAGGATCCGGCCAACTGGCCGGCGCCGATGCGCGCCGAGTGGACCCGGATGTGCGCCGGATCTCCGGCGTGGGGCGCAGACCACGGTGTCGCCGCGGCCGCCCATCATCGAAAACTATTGGTGGAGAACCTCGCCCGGTGTCGTGATGCGTTGGACGAATTCGCACCCGATGTCATGGTGGTGTGGGGCGACGACCAGTACGAGAACTTCCGCGAAGAGGTCATCCCCCCGTTCTGCGTGCTGGCCTACGGCGACGTCGAGGTGGATCCGTTCGAGGTGATGACCAACCGGGGCAGCCCCAATGCGTGGGGTCTGCCCGACGACACCACCATGACGTTGCACGGCGACGCCGAGGGCGCCCGCGGGCTCGCCGACCAGCTGCTCGAACGCGGCTTCGACGTGGCGTATTCGTATCAGAAGCGGACCAATTCGCCATTCCCGCACGCCATCGCCAACACCCAGCTGTTCCTGGATTATCCGCACGCCGGACGCCAATTCCCCTATCGAATGATCCCGATCACCGTCAACTGCTATGGCCAGCACGCGATCGCGCGGCGTGGCGGGCTGGCGCGGTTCGCCGAGATCGCCACGGAGAGAGTGGATCCGGTCGGCCCGTCCCCCGCGCGGTGCTTTGCGCTGGGCCGGGCTGTGGCACAGTCGTTCGCCGACACCGACCTTCGCGTCGCGTTGGTCGCCTCGTCGAGTTGGTCGCACGCGTTCCTCACCGACAAGACCTGGCACATCACCCCTGACACCGAGGCGGATCTGCGGCTCTACAACCTGTTCGCCGCGGGTGACTATGCCAAGTGGAAAGAGACCACCACCGCCGAGATCGTCGATTCCGGACAGCACGAAATGCTGAATTGGTTCTGCCTGACCGGCGCCGCCGACGAACTCGGCCTGCATCTGGCCTGGTCCGAGTTGGTGGTCACCGACGTCTTCAACTCCAACAAATGTTTCGCCGTCTTCGAGGACCGCGCACGCGAGGAGCAGAAAATGGAAGGAAACACGCGATGACGACATCCGGTGTGGCGCCACAGGCATTGACGCCACGGACCATCGAGGCCGGGGGCATCACGACCGCGTACCTCGAGGCCGGTTCCGGTGATCCGGTCCTGATGCTGCACGGCTCCGGTCCAGGTGTGTCGGGAACGGCCAACTGGCAGTACAACATCGGTCCACTGGCCGAGAAGTTCCACGTGCTGGCCCCCGATATCGTCGGGTTCGGCGGCACCGAGCGTCCCGCCGACATCGTCTATTCGCTGCGCGCCTGGACCGACCACGTGTGGGCGTTCCTCGACGCCCATGGCATCGAGAAGGCGGCGATCGTCGGGAACTCCCTCGGCGGCCGCATTGCGCTGCAAATGGCCACCGACCGCCCGGAACGGATCTCCCGAATGGTGCTGATGGGCTCGCCGGGCGTGGGGATGAGCCTCACCGAAGGCCCTCAAGCGCTGCGGGCATACGAGCCGTCACACGACGCGATGCGCGCCCTGCTGCGCAATTACTTCGCCGTCGACCCGACGCTGATCACCGACGAGCTGGTGGCGATCCGGTATGAAGCCAGCGTCGCCGACGGCGCTTACGAGGCCTACCGCGCGATGTTCTTCGATCCTCGCCACAAGGGATCCGAACTCGGCATCACCGAGGACGAGGTACGCGCGATCACCACTCCGGCGCTGCTCGTACACGGCCGCGAGGACAAGGTGGTACCCGTGCAGGTCTCGGTCACGATGCTGGGGCTGCTGCCCGACGCCGATCTGCATGTGTTTAGTGCATGCGGGCACTGGACCCAGATCGAGCGCGCCGACGAGTTCTCTGCGCTGGTCACCGAATACCTGAGTCGGCCATGAGCGCGGGTATGCCGGTCGTGGTTGATGACCGTGTGAGCCAACGGTTTCGGGTACACCGCTCGGCGATGACGTCACCACACATCCACCGAGCTGAGATCGAGCGGATCTTCGCCAAGTCGTGGTTGTATGTCGGCCACGAATCGGAGATCCCCCAGCCGGGTGACTTTGTCCGGCGGCCCGTCGGCGGGCGGCCGGTCTTCATGGTCCGCGGGGTGAAGACCGGCAACGTCAACGTGTTCCACAACACCTGCACGCACCGCGGCGCGCTGGTGTGCCGGCAAGACTCCGGCAATTCCAAAGTGTTCCAGTGCTTCTACCACGCGTGGACGTTCGACTCCGAAGGACGGCTGAAGGGCGTGCCGGATCGCGACGCGTACGCCGGCGGGGTGAACTTCGACGAGTTAGGGCTCAAACGGGTAGAGTGCGTGGAGTCCTATCGGGGCCTCGTGTTCGCCAGCTTCGACCCCGACATCGTCGACCTGCCCACCTATCTGGGCAACGCCAAGGAATACATCGATCTCGTCGTCGACGGTTGCGGCGGGTCGGTTGAGATCGTCCGCGGCACCAACCAGTACAGCTTCGCCGCCAACTGGAAACTGTTGGTGGAGAACAGCATCGACGGCTACCACGCGGAGTCCACCCACGACACCTACTTCAAGTACCTGGTGTCGATCGGCACCGACCTGCGCGGCGGCGTCAACGGTCGGGCCGTCGACCTCGGCAACGGTCACGCCGTGATCGAGTACAGCTCTCCGTGGGGGCGTCCCGTCGCCAAGTGGGAACCGCTGTTCGGTGAGGACGCCCGCACCGAAATCGACCGGATGCGTGCGGATCTGGTTGCCCGCCACGGTGAGAAGCGGGCGCACACCATGGCCGAAGTCAACCGCAACCTGCTGATCTATCCGAACCTGATCATCAACGACATAATGGCGGTGACGGTGCGTACCCTGTATCCGCCCGCGCCCGACACCGTCGACGTCACCGCGTGGGCGCTGGCGCCCGTCAACGAACTGCCGACCCTGCGCCAGCGGCGGCTCGACAGCTTCCTGACGTTTCTGGGTCCGGGCGGCTTCGCCACCCCCGACGACGTGGAGGCGCTGGAGTCCTGTCAGCAGGGCTTCGCCGGCGGCGGGGTCGAATGGAACGACATCTCCCGCGGCATGGGTCGCCCGCCTATGGCCAACGACGAGGAACAGATGCGCGCATTCTGGCGGCGCTGGCAGCATCAGATGGGTGCTGCCGCGGACCTGGCGGGTGCCCAGTGACCACCGCCGCAATCGCCGTCTGTCGGCAGCAGGTCGAGGACTTCCTCTACACCGAGGCCGCATTGCTCGATGCGTGGCGCCTCGACGACTGGCTGCTGCTGTTCGACGAGGACGCCAAATACGAGGTGCCATGCAACGACGCCCTCGACGGCGACCCCGCTCAGGATCTGATGCTCATCGACGACAACTACGCGCGACTGGTGGCCAGGGTCGCCCGGCTAAACAGCCGACGCGCGCACCGCGAGTACCCGCATTCCCGCACCAACCATCAGGTGTTCAACGTCCGAGTGAATCCGTCAGGCGACGAGATATCAGTAACCGCGTCGTTCACGGTGTGGCGGTTTCGAGCGGGACGGTCGAGTTGTTATGTCGGCCGATACCTCTACCGGCTGGGGCGAACCGGCGACGGTTTTCGGATTGCTTTGAAGAGGGCGGAGTTGGACCTGACCGACCTGCGTGACGTCGCCGACGTGGCGATCATCCTGTGAGCGGCGCGCTGAGCGGGCGGACCGCAGTCGTCACCGGCGCCGCCTCGGGTATTGGCCTGGGTATCACCACGCGGCTGATCGCCGATGGCGCCGCAGTTTTCGCGGCGACCCGCAGCAAGGAAGACCTGGACCGCGTGTACGACCATGCGGCGATCGCGGGTGGCTTCGTCGGCGAACTCCACCAGCACGGCGTCGCCGAAGATCTGGTGGCGGCGGCGGTGGAGACGCTCGGCCACGTCGACGTTCTGATCAACAACGCCGGCGGCGGCGTTATCCGGCCGACGATTGAGCACACCGAGGAGTCGCTGCGCGCCACTGTCGACAACAACCTGTGGACGACGGTCTACTGCGTGCGAGCG
>JAVRPG010000092.1:0-4375 GCA_032162325.1 Mycobacterium sp.
GGTTTCGATGAAGCCGAAAAGTCCGACGGTACGCGAAAGCGCGAACGCCACCAGCGAGCCGGCTGCCCCGATTGCCGCGATCAGTTGCAGCCAGCCCGGGCCGCCGGCCAGGATCAGCACTGCCAGCGCGCAGAAGACGCTGCCCTGCAACAGGAAGGCCGGCCCGACCGTCGGGATATCACGGTAACCGTGGATGTATAGGTAGGCGTGTATGACACCGCTGGCTGCCAAGGATGCGCCGATTGCCATCCGCAGAGCGAGATTCGTGATGTTCATGTGAGCTTCTGATCCTTCAGTGCGAGGGCCTGCTGGCCCTTGGTGTAACTCACTTCGCGGATGCCCAGCGCGTCGCGCAGCTTGCCGGCGGGCAGCGTCACCGGTTTGGGTGCCGGTCCCTGCCCCGGGGCGGGCAGGGGGTAGGCAGTCGTAGTAGCGCTGTGGAACGTCACGTTGCCTTCAGTTTTGGAAAACAGTTGGTGGACATGGCCGTTGAGGCAGGTCACCGAGGAGAACCGTTTCAGGTAGCTCAGGGCTTGCGCGGCATCGTCGGTGCCCCAGCCCCAATCTGGATACATGGCGAACAGCGGAATGTGGCTGAACACAATGATGGGGGTGTCGTTGGACAGGGGGGCGACGTCTTTTTCGATGAAATCGAGTTGGTCGGCGCCCAGGTGTCCGAGCTTTTGCATGTTCAGTGTGTTCACCAGCCCGATGAGGTGCACACCGGCGATATCGAAGCTGTACCAGCCGTCGCCGCGGGTGCCGGCGCCGAAGGCCTGGCGGTATTTCTGGCCCGCGTCGTCGGTCGAGTCGTGTTCACCGGGCACGGTGAACACGCGTGGGGTGTTCAGCTCGGTCAGCATCTGCTTGACCTGATCGAACTGAGCCGGTGTGGCCAGGTGGGTCAGGTCGCCGGTGTGGATCACGAAGTCCGGTGTGTAGCCGAGGCTGTTGATCTGACCGATAGCGTGGGTGAACGTGTCGGCCACGTTGGTGTTGGCTGGCCCGGTGAAACCGACGTGGCTGTCGCTGATCTGGGCGAACCGTAGTGCCGGTGTCGCCTGTTGTGCAGCGCCGGTCGATCCGGCGACGTGCGAAATGACTTCACCGCCGGCGACGGTGAGCACCACGGCCGCGCCGAACCAGGCGCTGTGGCGGATGAGCTGGCGTCGGGTCATCCCGGCGGGATCGTTTTCACCGCTCATTTGGTCACCACCACAGTGCCTGCCATGAACGGATGGATCGAGCAGATGTAGTCGTAGGAGCCGGGGGTGGCGAACGTGAAACTGTAGGTGCCATGGGAGTCCATTCCCGGCGAATGGAAAGAACCATCTTTTGCCGCGACGGTGTGTGGCTCCGCGTCCTGGTTGGTCCAGGCCACCGTGGTGCCGACCGGCACGGTCAACGTCGCCGGATTGAACTTGAAGTCGCTGATACTCACCGCCGTCCCGCCTTGCGGTGCCGGTGAGTCTGTCGCTGATGCTGAAGCAGGCGGCGACTGCATGCCGGGCATGGCCGGGCTGGACTTGCCAGGCGATTGCATGCCGGACATGCCAGGTGTCATGTCCGACTGAAAAGTGATCGACGGGCTGGTGGGAGTGGCGTTGGACGCGTGGCTGGAGCAGCCTGCCGTGAGGAGGATGCCTGCGGCAGCGAGCCGGAATATGACCTTCACACCTTAGAGATAGATGGATGGTTACACCTCATGCCGGCTCGGTGGGCGGCTTTCCGCCACGAACACTTCAATCGATCCATCCTGCTCGCGAACCTGCAGCCGCGGCAACGGTTCCGGGACGCTTGGCAGCAGATGGCTGAGGACCTGGCCGGTCGGTGAGAACGAGGTCGAATGACAGGGACAGCGCAGCTGGTCGAGTGGCTGGTCGAACCACAGCTGGCAGCCCTGATGCGTGCACACCCCCGAAATCGCGTCAAGTCGGCCGTTGACCCGGCGCACGAACCCGACCACCGAACCGACGTCAAAGGGATCCATCACGCCGGCGGGCACATCTGCGCTCGCCGCGACGACCCGCCAGCTGCCATCACTGGGTTGCATCGAGGGCCTGTCGGCCCGCGAATGGCCGTCGGGGGTGACGCGCTCTGTAGCGGCTCCGGCGACAATGCCGGCACCACCCGCGAGCGCGGCGGCCGACGCGGCGACAACCACCTGGCGACGTGTTGCGTGCGGCCCGTTGAGGGGGTCGGGGGTGTCGTGGACACCCGGTATCCGAGCGGCGAGCCGGCGGTGGAGGTTGGATAAGTAGTGTTCGCTTGGCGCATCGCTGGCCGTGCGCGCGGCACGCAATTCGATAGCCGTACGTATCTGCGCCGCTTCGAAGCGATCTGCGTCAAACGGCCTGGGTCGGCGCCCATCGAGTAGGTCGTCGACATAACGACGTAGACCACCGGCGTTCATCGTTCATCCTTTTCGCAGAGCGCGGCGGCCAGTCGCAGTGCTCGGTGCTGCAATAACTTGGCATTGGCCACGCTCACACCCATTTGGCTCGCCGACTCTTTGACCGAACAACACTGCAAGAACCGCAATTCCAGAATGCGCCGATAGTTGTCCGGAAGCGCTGCGAGCACGCGATGAACTTGTTGCGCAGCGCCGTCGACTGCATGCTCGGCCTCGTGCGGCACGTCCGGAACGTCATCGATCGAGGTGATCTCGCAGCCCATGGTCTGGCGCCAATGCGCCGCCAGCACCGTGCGCGTGATGGCGCGCAAATACCCGCGAACCTGGGCCACCGTCGCGGTAATTCGCAGTGGCCTTAGCGCGGCCAGAAACACGTCGGCGGTGAGGTCCTCGGCGTCGGGCACGTTGCCGATGCGCCTGACGATCATGCGATAGACCCAGATGGCGTTGTCCGCATACACCGTGTCCCAGTCCGGGTAGCAACTCTCGGTGTCGGACAACACGCGCAGGCTGGTCCTGGCGGGGGGTTTCCGTTGCGCCATCATCCCTGGTTAATAGGGTGGCGTGTTACAGGTCCGTCCCCGAGTACCCGAAATAGGTCACCGCTTAAGCGATTTGACAACTGGGTGTGCGGCTCGCCGCTGCAGGGCTGACAGAGAAAGGTACGCGTATGGCGCAGTTCCATTGACGCCCTGCCATGTTGGACCCGTCGTCAACGGCACGCCGAAGAAGCAGCGAGCCCGACGCAGTCGGCCAGGCTTGGCCGACCCGTCCTAGCGTGGTGGAATGCTTTGACGACGCTCCAAGGAGCGATGATGACAACCAGGATGCCAACCGGCGAACATGAATGGCCCCACCAACGCCGGATACACTGCACCCTGTGGTGCCGAATCATCCACCCCTGCAGGAGACGTCGACGTAGACGGTATCGAACTGCGTTGGGTCGATGCGTGCTCCTGCTGAGTCAATGTTGGAGTTATTCAATCCCTCAACACCAAGAACCTTGCAGCTTGACAGCGGAAAGGCCTGACCCCCATTGATTATGACGTTGTAGCCTTTTGCCTGCAGGGCGTTCACGGTGTCTTGGGCGTTGCCGAAGTTGGCGAAGCCTGAGGGAGCCGCCGCGGTCTCACCCGCCATTCCCAGGGCTGTGACCGCGAGGGTACCGTAACAGGCCACCGCAGCAGTAAACGTCTTCACTATCAACACCCTTCGTGTTTGCGTGCACCACATATCTCCCGGCCACGACCGAGAGCGGACGCCGCGAGCGGCTCCTACCTATAAGTAGGGCGGAGGGTTACGGCCAAGCGATACACGGCCAACGACGCGTTCCATCCGGGTCTTCCCCAACAGATCGAACAAGCGACGGCGACACCAACAAGACTGGCCTCACGGCACGATGTTGGTAGCGGCTCCGCCCGCTCGCAAAGTAGGAGGGAGTGTGCTGACTTAGGCCCGAAGTCGAGGTCGACGCACGACTGACTCGCGTACTAGCCGAACAGAGGGCCGCCGTGACCCCCCGTCGACTAGGTTGCTTATTCTTCATGGATAACAATCGATATCCATGAGTTACGGCACTCCTGCGGCAGGTCGTCGCACTCCCCGCAGCTCGTCGAGGTATTCACCCGGTGTGACTGGGCGCGCGTTTGTTGACGCGCTGACTGCCCGGCTTGGAGACAGGCCGATCGATGTGTATCCGGTGAACTACCCGGCCTCGCTCGATTTCGTCACCGCCGCCGACGGTGTTGTCGATGCCGGCAAAAGGTTCGCGACACCGCAGCCAAATGTCCGAACACCAACGTGGTGCTGGGCGGATATTCGCAACGCGCGGCCGTGATCGGCTACATCACCGAAGGCAAGATTCCAGATGGCTACACCCCGCCGCCGTGCATCACAGGTCCCATGGCGGCCCAGACGGCCGACCTTGTCGCCGCGATCGCCCTGCTCGGCAAACCGTCGAGC
>JAVRPG010000093.1:0-6475 GCA_032162325.1 Mycobacterium sp.
TGGACGCCACGCTGGTTCGGATGTTGTTGATGCCGGCCTTCATGCGTGTGCTTGGCCGGGTGAACTGGTGGGCGCCTGCACCGCTGGCGCGGCTGCACCAGCGGTTCGGCATCAGCGAATCTTCTGCCTTGGCCGTGGCTTCACGGCCACAACTCCGCGCAAACGATCGCGCTGTCACAGATGCGCAGAGCCCCGCCGGGGCAGGTTCGCTACAAGATGGCATGCGTCCTGAAGCTGCAGCGCTTTCGTCATGATCCGCCTGTCGCCGCAGAACTTGTGAGCGACGCCCGTGGACTGGGTATGCCGAAGTTTGAGTGCCCGGGTGATGGCACCGGCGCCCGAAACCCGCCAGGACTTCCGCTGGCTGATGAGCTCCGACGTGTGTAAGCATTGCACGCACGCGGGCTGTCTGGAGTGCCCGACGGGCGCGTTGTTCCGCACGGAGTTCAGCACTGTTGTTGTGCCGCCAGGGGCCAAGATTCGATGCCGTCGGCAGCAACCCCACCAAGGGCACTACATCAGCAGCGCCCTAGGCCGGTGTGGACGGTCAAAGTCGGTCAACTCGGCGCACCGAGCGAGCACTTTCCGCCGGCGCAAACCCGCACGGTAACCACCGCGTGGTTCGCCGGCGACTTTGTACCCGCATAAGGGAGCGAGACGTGGCTGCGAAGCGATGGTCCAGCGAGCCAACGCATAGCCCGCGGATCAGCACTAATCTTGATCACCGGATGACGCGGTGCACGTCGTGCTCCGCGGCGCCGCCTTCCTGAGCGATCCACGGTCCTTCGATCGACGGGTCGAGGATGCCTTCCTCTAGCCACGTGTAGCGACCCTCGAGCACGCCACGAGCCAGCGTTTGGTCGGAGTCGTCGCAGTTGTGCCAGAGCTGGTCGAACAGCTGCTCGGACCGAACCCTGGCCTGGCAGCAGAACGCGTCAGCCAGCTCGACGGCCGAAGCGTCGGCCCGATCGCGTTGTGCGCGGACGCAGGCGGCGGTCATCGCGAACAGCTCCGCGCCGATGTCGACAATCCGCCCCAGGAACCGCTGCTTGTGTTCCAGCTTGCCCTGCCACCGCGACATCGCGTAGAACGTGCTGCGCGCGAGCCGGCGGCTGGCCCGCTCGACATAACGCAAATGCGGTGCAAGCGAGCCGAATTCGGTGAACGAGGCGGGAAGCTGGCCTTTGCCGGTGACCAAGGTGGGCAGCCAGCGGGCGTAGAACTTGCCTGCCTTCGCGGCCGCTCGCGCCTTGCTGCGCGGGTCGGCCTCGGGGTCGATGATGTCGCCGGCCACCGCCAGGTGTATATCCACCGCCTCGCGGGCGATCAGCAGGTGCATGATCTCGGTGGAGCCTTCGAAGATCCTGTTGATGCGCATGTCGCGCAACACCTGCTCGGCAGGCACGCCGCGCTCGCCGCGGGCGGCCAGCGACTCGGCGGTCTCGTAGCCGCGCCCGCCGCGAATCTGCACCAACTCATCGGCGATCAGCCAGGCCATCTCCGAGCCGTAGAGCTTGGCCAGCGCCGCCTCGATCCGAATGTCGGTTCGGCCCGCGTCGGCCAGCTCAGTGGCCAGGTCGAGCATCGCCTCCAGGCCGTAGGCGGTGGCCGCGATGAACGCCACCTTGCCGGCCACTGCTTCGTGCTCACCCACCGGCCGGCCCCACTGCACCCGCTCCCGGGACCACTCCCTGGCGATCTTCAGACACCATTTCGCCGACCCGGTACACAGCGCCGGCAGCGAAAGCCGCCCGACGTTGAGCGTGGACAGCGCGATCTTCAGCCCTTCGCCTTCGCGGCCGATGCGGTTCGCGGCCGGTACCCGCACGTTGGTCAGCCGGGTGAGGCCGTTTTCGATACCGCGCAACCCCATGAACGCGTTGCGATTCGCCACCATGATGCCCGGTGTATCCGCCTCCACCACGAACGCGGTGATCCCACCGCGGTGTCCCTCGCTCTTGGGCACTTGAGCCATCACCACCAGCAGGTCGGCGATCACGCCGTTGGTGGTCCACAGCTTGACCCCGTTCAGCACATAGTCATCGCCGTCCGGGGTGGCGGTAGCGTGCAGCCGGGCCGGGTCGCTGCCCACGTCGGGCTCCGTGAGCAGGAACGCGCTGATCTCCTGGGTACACCGGGGCAGCCACGTTCGCTTCTGCTCCTCGGTGCCGAACATCGAAATGGGCTGCAGCACACCGATCGACTGGTGCGCGGAAAGCAACGCGCCCAGCGAGGGATGCACCGAGCCGACCAGCGCGAGCGCCTTGTTGTAGTACAGCTGTGACAGGCCGACCCCGCCGTACTTGGTTCCGATCTTCATGCCGAACGCGCCGAGTTCCTTCAAACCCCGAACCACCTGGTCGGGGATCTGCCCGTCCCGCTCGATCACCGCGGCATCGATCTGTGATTCGCAGAAATCCCGCAGTTTGGCCAGGAACGCCTCACCTCGCTCCGCAGCCTCCGGCGGACCGCTGGGGTGGGGATGGACCAGGTCCAACCGCAACCGGCCGAGGAACAGCTCCTTGGCAAAACTGGGCTGGCGCCACTGCGTCTCCCGCGCCTGCTCGGCGACGTCGCGGGCCTGCCGCTCGCTGACATGTTCGGTAACGGTCATCGCGGACCTCCACTCAGCCAGCCCTACTCGACAGTAACCCGATACCCAATACCGAGGCCGCAATTAGGTGAAGAGGTATCGACGGAACGTCACGCGGTGGCGTTGCCTGCGAACCAGGCGCCGACGTAAGTACCGACATTCGGCGTAAACAAACGTGTCGTAGCTTCAATCGACACACCGACGCGGGGTGGCGCTGCCGACGAGTAAGTGGTGGATGCGACACCATTCGGGCGCTATCAGCTGCAGGAGCTGTTCGGCCGCGGCAGCATGGGCCGTTGGACGATCCCGCGGGCGACGCAGGGTACGAGGAGCATCCGCCGCGGGTTGGTTTCTTCACCGACACTCGGTGTGCATCGGTTGCAAGGCGTGCGAGGTGGGGTGCAAGGAATGGAACGGGGTGCCCGACGACGGGTTCAACCTCCTCGGGATATCGTTCGACAACACGGGCATGCTGGGCGCGAAACGTGGCGGCACGTCGCGTTCATCGAGCAGCCGTCGAGCGGACAGGCGGCGACGGTCGCGTCGGCGATCAAACAGACCGCACGCGGTGGCGGCGAGTTGGGCACGATGCCCGTCGAAATGGGCATCCCGAAGTTTGAGCGCCCTGGCGATGCCACCGGCGCGGAGTCGCGCAGGAACTTCCGGTGGCTGATGAGCTCCGATGTGTGCAAGCACTGTACGCACGCGGGATGTCTGGATGTGTGCCCGACGGGCGCGTTGTTCCGCACTGAGTTCGGCACTGTTGTTGTGCAGCAAGACATTTGCAACGGCTGCGGCTATTGCGTGTCGGCCTGTTCGTATGGGGTGCTCGACCGGGGCGAGGATGACGGGCGGGCGTGGAAGTGCACGCTGTGCTACGACCGGCTGCCACGACGGCCTGGAACCGGCGTGTGCGAAGGCGTGCCCGACGGGTTGTCGCCGCGGCTGTTCGGTGAGGACGCAGCGGACTGGAAGATGCGCGCCGAGGTCTGGCGCCACAAGGATGCGGTGATCGGCGGCTCGGACGCGGGCGCGCATCGGACATGATGTGCGGCGCGATCTATACGACGTCGTTGCTTCGGGCCACGGTGCGCGCGAGCACCAGGTGGTGACGCTCGAGGAGGCGTTGCGGTGGGAGCCGCCGATCAGCACGGTGGTGCGGATGGCGAGGCGTGACTGTGAGCTGGGCGGGATCGCGATCTCGGCGGGCACAAATGTGAGTGTCAGTGTGGCGGCGGCGAACCGGGATCCGGAGCACTACCCGGAGCCGGACCGGTTCGACCCGACGCGGACGAACATCGCGCATCTGTCATCGGCGCCGGCCCGCATGTGTGCCTCGGAATGCCGCTGGCCCGGATGGAGACGACGGTGGCGATCAACGCCCTGCTCGACCGGCTGCCCGACCTACACCTCGACCCAGCAGCGCCGTACCCGAGCATCAACGGCGTGACGTTCCGCTCGCCGGCAGCACCGCCGGTTGAGTTCACACCTGCCTAGTCGCGCATCGTGGAACATCGTCGCAGATTCGTTGATCAACGGTGAGGTCGATGCGATGTCGGCGGATTCGCCGGTGACGGGGTTCGCGATCAAGCTCAGCCGAGGCGAGCTCGAGCCGGCGACAGGATTGCGCCCGACTCTTCCGCCGGAGACCATGGGGAATGGCCGGCTACGTGAACGTCCGGGCATATGCCGAGCTCAATGACTTCCTGGGGCCCGAGTCGCGCGGTGTAACCGTGCGCCGTCCGTTCCGGCCCCATCAGACGGTGAAGGACGTTCTGGAGGCGATGGGCATTCCGCATACCGAGGTCGATCTCATCCTGGTGAACGGGAATGCGGAGGATTTCGCTCATCGGCCGACTTCCGGCGACCGCATCGCCGTGTACCCAATGTTCGAGGCGCTCGACATCGTGTCCACGGCCCGGCTGCGGCCGGTGCCGCTGCGTGATCCGCGCTTCGTCATCGACGTCAACCTCGGTCGGCTGGCGCGGCTGCTTCGAGTGCTCGGGTTCGACGTGTGGTGGTCCAGTGACGCCGATGACCAGACCCTGGCCGATGTCAGCCTGGGCCAGCAGCGGATCCTGCTGACCCGAGACCGTGGCCTGTTGAAGCGTCGCGCTATCACGCATGGCCTATTCGTCCACTCCGACCACCCCGAGGAACAGACGCTCGAGGTGATACGGCGACTGGACCTCCGGCTGCGGCTGGCGCCGTTCACTCGGTGCGTGCGGTGCAACGGCAGGTTGGCTGCAGTTACTAAGGACGAGGTGATCGAGCACCTCAAGCCGTTGACCCGCCGGTACTACAACGATTTCAGCCGCTGTGCGGAGTGCGGACGGATCTACTGGCCCGGGTCGCATCGCGCAAGGTTGGTCAACTTCGTTGAAGGACTCCGCGACCAGCTCTGATCGACGGTCCGCGCGGCGACCTTGTGTGATATTTGCCAATCGGCGATACCGAATACAGGTAGTCCGCCACTCATGACCCACACAACGGACACCACATAGCTTTGGTGCATCAACGGCGATGCTCGGTCCGGCTACGCGCCGGCCTCGAAGAAAACGCCGCCAAACATGCTGAACCAGATGGTCTACCGGACCGTTGAACTCGACAGCGACGCCGCGTAACTGAATCGCCCGACTGGGGCACTAAAACAGGATAGTCCGATAGCAAACCCATCGCCGCAGGCGCAAGGGGTCGCGAGGTCAACCACATAATCACCGATCCGGAGCCGCCGGTTTCTTCGGCGTGAATGTTGCGCCCTGTGGAACACCCGAATCCGCAGGAATAGCAACGAATGCACCGAAAGGGCGGATCGGCGGAGAGAACGCGAAGGCCTCTGTAACAAATGACAGGCGAACCCAAGCAGCAAATGCCCATCACCTGTCGCAAGAACACAAGAAAGGCACGAAAATGAAGAACATCCTCCTCACCTCGCTCGCAGCGGGCGCACTGGCCTCCGCCGCGCTTGGCCTGGCCGGAACCGCTACCGCCGCCCCGTCTGGCCCATCGCCCGTCGATGCCACGGTCAGCCAACTGCGGGCGCAGGGTTTCAATGTCATCGTGAGCCGGGTCGACAGCGCTGCGGCGGACCAGTGCACGCTGAACGCGGTTCGCCCTGGCCAGACGTTCTCCCGCACCGACTCCGGTGTGCCTGGAGCCGACGACGACCTTGTCACCACGGTGACCAACAAGACCGTCTACGTCGACGTCACCTGCTGACAGCTGATCCGCGCATACACGTCGGGCGCCCGCAATGGGCAACCCCTGGCCCAAGACGGCTACACGCGCCGGCGTGTAGCCCGCCATGTGTTCCCCTTAGGGCTTCGGCGGTATCCGATACCGCCAATCCTGTTGGCTGGGTGGATGTCTCAGCCAACCGCGTAACCAAGCCGCGACGCCGGCCCGGTTACTGAGTCCCTACTCGTCGCTTCACGTCCCCACCCTTATTACGTTGTCCTCCTTCCAGGTAGCGCTAGTTGTCGGCAGGCCGGCATTCCCGGGTGCTTACGACGGTCGCGCTACCTGTAGCCGCGCCGCGCTTGTCCTGCGGTCAGACCATCTCGGGCACACGCAGGTGTGCGACTGCCAACTCGAAGTCGCACTGGTCGAGTACCTCTGCGTTTGCTTCCTGGCTGCCCGTGGATCTGATCCTGTCCAACTGGTCCTTGTTCCGCTCAATCGCTTCGGCGTTATCGAAGGTCGCCGCGGCCACGCCACGACCGGACGCTCGGTCGAGGAGCAGGCTGGCACTGCAGAATCCCTCCAGCTCCTCGAGGGCGGGCACGATAGTCGTCTTGTAGAAATCGATGCCTCCGTCGATTTGATCCGGATCGACCTTGACCCAGGTGGCGCGGACACAGGCGCCCTCACCCGCGCGGTGCT
>JAVRPG010000094.1:0-4673 GCA_032162325.1 Mycobacterium sp.
CCACTGTCGAGGGCGCGTACACCTCGTCGAACACCCGGGGCGTGCCGCCGGCGCGCAGCAGGTTCGCATCGTCGATGCTGTCCGCGCCGCACATCATGCCCGCGATGATCGTGGTCAGCTTCCCGGCAGGGTTGACCGCCCCCGACCTCACCCGCGTGCTGGGCAGGTCGACATGCTCGCCGATCAACCGCGAAAGACCGGTCTGCTCAGCCAGTTCCAGCACCGGAACCAAACCCCCGGCCGACACCAGATTCCGCTCGTCGAACACAGCGGACTCGATGCTGAACGTGTGCGATGATTGCACCGGAAATGCCTTCCGAAACAGGGACGATTACGACTTCGACAATCGTTATTGTCCCAGTTCAGAAGGCATTTTCGCTGTTCACACGCCGATCATTGCCGACCGACCATCCACGGATTCAGGCTAAGACTTGACCCGTAAGTGGGTGCGGGTTTTTAGGTTCCAGAGTCCGGCGATGATTTGAAGGCTTTGGTTGATGGCGTGGCCTCGGCGGCGGCATTGGCGCGTTATCTGCCAGTCTTTCAGTCGGGCGATGACGTGATCGACGCGGGCCCTGACCCGCCGGTGCTCCCGGTATTGCTGGTCGTGGATGATGCGTCCGCGGTTGTCGCGTCGGGGTGTCGTGATGGTCGGGATGCCACGGTAGCCGTCATCGCCGAGTACCACATGGCCGCCGGTGAGCAGGTGTGCGACGGTGTGGCGCGCGACGACGACGTCGTTGCGGTTGCCGGGCCAGCAGTGGCCGACGGTGATGACGCGGCGGCGATGTGAGCAGATGATGATCTGGGCGTTGATGCTGCGCCGATAGTTCTTCGACGGGGAGGTGATCGCCTGATCGTGCACGGGAATGAGGGTGCCGTCGATGATCCACGGCCGATTGTGGCTATCCGGTTCGGGTCTCTATGAGCGAGCTAGCACAGGTACCAGGTGGTGGGTTATCGGGTCGACGGCGGATTGGCTGGTGCCGAACAATGCGGCCAGCGCGCGGGTGGTCAGGTTGGTGCGCAGGTGGATGAGGACGAGCAGCACCCTGACCGTCAGCGGCAGGCCCCACGGTCGACCGGTGGCCGGCGGTAGCCGCTGGCGCGCCAGAACATATACGGTGTGGACGTGGCTGGCGGTAAGCCCGGTGAGCGGGACCAGGTTTCGGTAGCGGCGTGGTAGGGCTTCGATGTCGGTCGGTGGTGGTTTCATAACCGCTATGGCAGCCATGCCCGCCGACATTCCCGTCGCCACCACAGCGGTGGTGCGACGGTTCCGGGGCAAGTCGAGGGCGCCGAATTTTGTCTATCGCGGACCGGTGTCGGTGATCCGCCTAGAGCTCGAGGTCTGCGATGACCGCGCTCGCCGCCGGTTAGAGCGGCAGTGGGTGGCGGTGTTTCGTCTGCGGCGGGCGTTGCAGCGCGACGCCGCCGACCGGTGTCGGGCGTATTGGGCGGCGCATCGTGAGCGCGCCCGCGATCCGAAGGCGCTGCGGGAGCGGCTGGGGTTAACCCGCAAGGGCATCGAGTCAGCGGCGAAGGCGCATGTCGAGGCCAGCGGGTGGATGCGGGATCACCTGACCAAGGCGGTCGGCTTGCATGTGGCCGACGAGGTGTGGGAAACCATCGGCGCTCTGGCGGTGGTGTTCACCGGGCTCGCCGGTGGGGATGTTGTGCTGCCGGTGCGGCTGCCCCAGGGCGCGGCCCAGTGGGCGCACCTCACCCATTTCCTGGCCGATCCCACGGTGTGGCACAAGATCGACTTGGTGCGGGTGCGGGATCGGCGCGCCCCGGGCGGCTGGCGCTATTACGCGCACCTGCTCGTCCACCAGGCCGGCTACCAATCCGTGGCCACCCAAGCCAGGCGCGCCCAAATTCCGGGTGACCGGCGGGCCGGTATCGATGCCAACGTGTCGAACCTGGCGCTGGCCTCCTTCCCCGAACCGCAGCCTGAACAGCTGGTGATCGACAAGGTCGGCTGCACCACTGAGCAACAGCAAGCCGCCGAGAAGGCGCACGACGGGCCCGGGCACGGCAGCGCGCCCTGGATCGGTCGCGGCGCAACACCAACCCCGACCAATATGGTCCGTCGGTTCGTCAAGCGGCCCGGGCTGCTCGCCGCGCCGACGCCGGGCTGCCGGCCAAACACGTGACCAACCCCGGTGGGGCGCGGCGCGCCCGCGCCGATGGTGTTCCGCTGCGTGGCTACCGCCACGACTCCCTGTCCCACGGATATCAGCGCACCCGCGCCGATCACGCCGTCGACTCGCGGGCGGCCAGCCAAGCCAAGCACGCCCGCGCCCGCGAGGTCGCGGCGCGGATCGTGGCCACCCACGGCGCGGTGATCACGGTCGAGGATTGCTCGATCTCTACCTGGGCGCGGTTGTGGGGCAAGCGCATTGCGTTGTTCAGCCCCGGCATGCTCGTCACAGCGCTCGCAGCCGAATGCGCAGCCGCCGGTGGCCGGCTACACCGCGCCGGCACCAGATCCACCGCGCTCAGCCAGCACTGCTTGTGCGGCCAGCGAGTCCCCAAGACCCTAGCGCAGCGCATCCATGACTGCCCCAACTGCAGCCTGCACCTGGATCGCGACGTCGCCTCCGCGGCGTTAGCCGCCTGCGTCGAACTCACCGACGCCGAGGATCCGCGCAGCGCACGCGTCAACTATCGACTTGCCCGCGCCCTACGGGCCGGGTTGGCCTCCCAGCAAGAGCAGGAGGGCTCAGTCAACCGGCACCAGCCACCGGCAGCACCAGCTACCGGACCGGCCAGGACCGGCAGCCGCCACCCGGTGGCCCCTGCTGAGCAACGCACTCACCACTCGGCCCACCCCCGAACAGACCAGCACAACCACCTGGACGTCAC
This sequence comes from Mycobacterium sp., assembly GCA_032162325.1. GTDB lineage: Bacteria > Actinomycetota > Actinomycetes > Mycobacteriales > Mycobacteriaceae > Mycobacterium. The sequence goes on from JAVRPG010000094.1 coordinate 2,869, forward strand.
GGGACCAGCCGAAAACAACAGCCCCACAACCTGTTTGGTGATGCATGGCCCATTACGGGTCAGCTCTTAGCTGAAGGCGCTCGTGATCGGCCGGCCATGTCGAAGTAGTCACGCCACGCCGCGATCTTGCCGTCCACGACCTCGAACACACCCGTCACCGGCAGCGGTATCTCGCCTCCGCCCTTGCGGCGCATCACGTCGGTGCGTTCGTTCATCACCAGGTTGCCACCGCTGAGCTGCCGATGCACCTGGAAATCGATTCCGTCGAATGCGGCCGTGAACCCGGCGATGAATTCCTTGATCGCCTCGCGGCCCTGCACCGGATCCATCGGAATGTTGTGGTAGATGGCTTCTTCGGTGAAGTAGCCGGCCAGCTGTTGGGGATCGGGCGATGCCCACAGCTTGCGTGGAGCCTGGGCCGTCGCAATGCACCGCTGGCCGCCGAGGCCAACGAGCTGACGGCCGAGTGGTTGGACTGCATCGCCGAGATCGTGCGGGCGGGCGTCGCCGACGGCGAGTTCCACGTCGCCGACGTCGATGTCGCGGCCCGGCGGTTGTTGACGAGGATCGACGGGCTCGGCGCTCAGAAGGTCGTGCGCGCGGTGCCGTCAGACGAGGCCAAGCACATCGCACGGGCGTATTCCGCTTCCGAGCTGGGGGTGGCAGGTTCTAATACATGACCTTGCAGCCCCAGATCGTAATCGATCGGGCTTTGGAGTTCTTCGCCTAGACGCCCGCCACGAATGCGGCCTGATTGCCCGCCTCCGAGCGACAAAGTCGCCAACTCCCTTGCCTACCTATCTATTTAGCGACAATGTCGCCCAGAGGTGGACATACAGCCAACTCACCATCAGACGCCGGTCGTTGAACCCGGCCGCACGATCATCAAGACCGTGACGACCACCCACAGCAGATTGAAGATGCCCGTCGTCATGGCAAGCCTGGTCACCACGGTGCCGTTCAGTGCCGCGCGTTGATCCGGCAGAATACTCACCACGAGCACGGCCGCGGCGACGGCCGTGAGCGCGATTGACACCAGCACCCACGCTTGAGTCAGCACGCCCATGGAGATCGCCGTCGCGATACCGAGCAGCGGAACCGCCACCCCTACCACGGCGTAGGTCTGGCAGATGCGGTACAGCACGTTGGCGACCGGACGGGCCGACTCGTCAGGCGCGTAGCGAGGAAACATGCTCGCCGCGACGGTAATTGGGCCGACCGCCAGAATCGCGACGATGATATGGGCGCTGAGCAGAATCGCGGACATCGGGCTACACGCTAGGGGAGATCGGCGGATCTGAACCTCTCGCTTTTGGACACGTTTCGCAGAAATCTTGCCAGCGCCCGCTACCAGCCCTCGGTCAGCACCCGGTCCAACGTGTCGACATAGAAGTTGGCCGATTCGATGTCAATGCACAACGGCGGTTTGGTTTTCAGGATGTTCATGTGGTCACCGGTCGGCGCGATGATCACCCCGAGTTCGAGCATGCGCTCGCAGATCGCCGAGGTCTCCTCGGCCGCGGGCTCCAAAGTCTCTGTATCGCGGACCATCTCGACGCCAAGGTAGAGCCCGATGCCGTGCACGGTGCCGATGATCGGGTGCCTGTCCTGCAGCGCCTGCAGTCGCGCCTTAAGGTGGGCACCGACGCGGGCGGCGTTCTCCTGCAGTCCTTCGTCGCGCAACACATCGAGGACCGTCATCCCGATCGCGCACGACAGCGGACTGCCGCCGGTCGACGAGAAGAAATAGCCCTGGGAACGAAACCCGTTGGCGACCGCGCGGCTCGTGATCACCGCGCCGAGCG
>JAVRPG010000095.1:0-10584 GCA_032162325.1 Mycobacterium sp.
CCTTGGAACGGCTGATGAAGGGCCGCACCGTAATCACCATCGCCCATCGTCTGAGCACCATCCGCGACGCTGACAAGATCATCGTCCTGAAAGAGGGGGTGGTGGCAGAAGAAGGTAACCACCATCAATTACTGGCGCTCAACGGAGTCTATGCCGAGCTGCATCGCAGGCAGTACAAGGACGAGTCGGCGTGAGCCGGCTCATAGCGTCACGTTCGAGCCACCCAACCTCAGAAGGCTAAATGTCACGTTTTCTGATCGTCCTCCCCGATGACTCTGCCCGGCCAGTCCTCGACGCCATCAATGAGGCGACCAAGTCGCTTCGAATCAAGATGTTCGTCTTTTCTGATCCGGAGCTGCTGAAGGCGGTGATCGACGCCCAGCAGCGGGGCGTGAAGGTCCGCGTGATGCTGAATCCTGCTCGGCGCAGCGGTGAATCGGAGAATGAGGAGGCACGCGCCAGGCTGACCGAGGCAGGCGCAGAGGTTCTTGACAGCAATCCCGCTTTCGACCTCACCCATGAAAAGTCCATGGTCGTGGATGACACGCATGCGTTCATCAAGTCGCTAAATTGGGCGACGGCAAACTTCACCGAGACGCGGGACTACGCCGTGGTGACGTGGCGGGCAGCTGAGGTACTGGAGATCATCGACTGCTTCGAGGCTGACTGGAGCCGAGAGAGCTTTGATCCCGGGCAGCGTGCGCACCTCATCTGGTGTCCCACCAATGGCCGGGACCGACTAGCTCAACTCATCGACAAGGCGGAGCGGTTTCTATTCATCCAGAACGAGCGCTATCAGGATCCGATCATGATTGAACACTTGGTCCGAGCTGCGCGACGCGGGGTGAAGGTTCACATCATGGCGCGTCCGGCGCACACGCTCAAGGAGGATCAGCTGGTTGAGGGAGTCGGCGGCCTGCGCATCCTGCACGACGTGGGAATCAAGATTCACAAGCTCAAACTTCTCAAGCTGCATGCCAAAATGATTCTCGCAGACGGAGATCGCGGCATCGTCGGGTCAATCAATTTGGCTCCGGGTAGCTTCGACAGTCGGCGTGAGCTTGCGATCCAGATGCACGACGACCACGTAACGCAACGCTTGCACCAGGTGGCGCAACATGATTGGGGGAATTCGGTTCCACTCGACTTGAGCGACGAAGGCTTGCTCGCTGATCTCGAAGACCGCTACGCGGACAGCGCGGCGAGACTGGGGCTAAAGCCGAATAATCCGAAGCAGATTCGCTGAGCAGGACGGTAGGCATATGAGGGGCATGTCACGACGAGAGTTCGCGCGGCTCGCGGCGCGTGTGGGCGTCCTGGGCATTGGTGGGACGGCCGTTGCTTGCACTGCGCCGCCGGGATCGAAACCCGCCGAACAAACGCAGACCGCTACCGTCGCACCCGACCCCCCCGCCGGGCCCATTAAGCTGACACAGGAGGACCTGGACCGCATCATCGGCGACCAAGCCAATGCGCTACTGGAGAGCCTGCGATCCAAGACCAACCTGCCCGGTGTGAACTACGGGGTCGCAGTCGCATTCGCTTATCCGAACCAGCAGTTCAATCCCTTCTACATGTACGGCACTGTGGCCGACCAGACGCCGCCCACTGAGAGAACGATCTTTGCCATCGGTTCGATCACCAAGACTTTCACCGCGGCCCTGTTCGCGAAAGGGGCATTCATGCGCCCTGACTGCTTCGATTGGGATGCGGTGTTGCAGCGCTACCTCGGTGGATACCTCGGAGCCGCAGGCAGTCTGAGTCCGACAATGCAGCAGATCACCCCACGAATGCTGGCCCAGCACACGTCCGGTCTCGCCCGGGAAGCCACCGGGGACCAGGACGGCGTCGGTCTATTCCAAACTGATCCGGCCACGCCACCACCGAGGCTATTGGATGTGTGGAAGACGGACCACGGGCCGCAGCCGGGTACCTGCTGGGAATACTCCAACCTCGGTTTCATCACGCTCGGTTTTGCCACTGTCTCGGCGTACGCCACGGCGGCCGGAAACCCGGCCACTTCGTCGCCGGCACAGGCCTATTCGGCGCTGCTGCACGATCAGATCACCCAGCCGCTGAACCTGCCCGATACGGTCACAGTCGTGCCCAGCGGCGCTCCCGTGGCCCAAGCGTACCCTAACGGCGCCCGCGCGGTGTCGGCCGCCGCCGCTTCGGACATCAAGTCGTCGGCCGCCGACATGCACACCTGGCTGCTAGCACATTTGGGGGCTGCCAACCAAACATCAAGCCTGACAAGGGGACTCGTTGCGACGACCCAGCCTGCCCCGTTGAATGTTGACATGTGCGGGAACCCCCACCCGGGGCCGGCGGACATGGCGCTCGCCTGGCAGGTGCAGCCCGGATCCCCGCAGATGATCTGGAAGGACGGACTGACGTCGTTAGGTGGCTGCTCGTGCTGGATCGGCATGACTCCCGCCGGCCCCGCTCAACAGCCATTAGGCATCGCGGTCCTCGTCAACGGTTACTGGAACAAAGACGATCCCAAGGTGCTCGCCGACGCCTACGGAAGGGCGATGCTCAAGCAGATCTCAGACGCGACCTAAGCGCGGTTGCCGTTGGCGAGGGAGGACGCGCCACTGAGTGGGCTGGGATGAGTTCATCCTGAGATTTCCGAGGCAGCTGGCTTCGTTCCTATATCTTCCGGTTCCCAATCGGCCGGTATCTCGTCGGAGCGCTCGCAGCCGTGTGGGCATCAGCGCATCGGCACGGGGAGGGCGGGCATACGACAGCGACCTCGCGGATGTGGAAGCATCGCCGCTCGACGGCGAGTCGGAGGTGGTCGCCACAGCCATGGCAACCGCCAGAGTGACTCGCCTCCACCAGGCTCCGAGTGCCGTCTAGCCCAGGCAGCCGGGGCCCAGCAGCGCCTTCAGATCCCCCATCAATGCCGACGACGGCGTCACCCGCAGCGACTGGTCAAGCTCCAGCGTGGAGATCCGCTCGCCGCTGATCAACCGCAGGTGCACCTGCGATGTGCCCGGGTGGCGCGCCAGCACCTGCTTGAGCGCGGTGACCTTGTCGACGGTGCATTGCCGCGTCGGCAGGCTGACCGCCAGCGGGCGGTTCACCTGGGCATGCGAAAAGTCGGGCACCACAAGCTCGTTGGCGATCAGCGAGATCCGGTCATCCCGGATCGCCACTTTGGCTCCGACCAACACCACGGCGTCGTCGGCGATCTCGGCGCCGAACGTGGAGTAGGTCTGCGGGAAGAACAGCACCTCGATGCCGCCGGTGAGGTCCTCCAACTGCGCTGACGCCCAAGGCAACCCGTTCTTGTTCACCCGCCGGTTCACCGAGGCCAGGATCCCGCCGACCCGTACCTGCGTGTCGTTGGGAATATCGCTGTCGAGAATGGCGGGGATCGCGGTGTCGACCTGGGTGGCCAGCAGGTGCGCCACGCCGTTCAGCGGATGCCCCGACACGTACAAGCCCAACATCTCGCGCTCCAGCGCCAGCTTGTGCTTGTCCTCCCACTCCTCGTCGGGCACCTTGATGGTGAAGACCGCGTCGGTGGCGGTGTCCGCGCCGCCGAACAGGTCGAACTGGCCCATCGCCTCGGCCTTCTTGGTGCCCAGCACCGAATCGACCGCGTCGGTATGCACCAGGAACAGGCCCTTGCGCGGATGTCCCAGTGAGTCGAACCCGCCCGACTTGATCAGCGACTCGGTGACCTTCTTGTTGCAGGGGCCGATTTCGATCTTGTTGAGGTAGTCGGAGAAGTCGATGAACTTGCCCTTGTCGGTGCGCGTACCGATAAGCGAGGCAACGACGTTCGATCCGACATTGCGCACCGCGCCAAGCCCGTACCGGATGTCCTCACCGACAGATGCGAAGTTCAGGCCGGATTCGTTGACGTCGGGCGGCAGCACGGTGATGCCCAGCTTGCGGCAATCGGCCAGGTACACGGCCGCCTTGTCCTTGTCGTCGCCCACCGACGTGAGCAGACCGGCCATGTACTCCGCCGGGTAGTTGGCCTTCAGGTACGCGGTCCAGTACGACACCAGGCCATAGCCTGCGGCGTGCGACTTGTTGAACGCGTAGTCGGCGAACGGCAGCACCGTGTCCCACAACGCCTTGATGGCAGCGGCCGAGAAACCGTTGGCCTTCATGCCGTCGGAGAAGCCCTCGTACTCCTTGTCGAGCACCTCACGCTTCTTCTTGCCCATGGCTTTTCGCAGAATGTCTGCTCGGGCCAGCGAGTAGCCGGCCACCTTCTGCGCGATGCGCATGATCTGCTCTTGGTAGACGATGAGGCCGTAGGTCTCGGCCAGGATCTCCTGCAGCGGCTCGGCCAGCTCCGGGTGGATGGGCTTGATCGGCTGGCGGGCGTTCTTCCGGTCGGCGTAGTCGTTGTGGGCGTTCATGCCCATCGGGCCGGGCCGGTACAGCGCGATGACCGCGACCACGTCGCCGAATTCCGTTGGCTGCATACGGCGAAGCAGGTCACGCATCGGCCCACCGTCGAGCTGGAACACCCCCAGCGTGTCGCCGCGGCCGAGCAGCTCGTAGGTGGGGGGATCGTCGAGCGGGACCGACTCCAGGTCGAGTTCGATTCCCCTGTTGGCCTTGATGTTCTCGAGGGCGTCACCGATGATCGTCAGGTTGCGCAGGCCCAGGAAGTCCATCTTCAGCAGGCCGATGGCCTCGCACGACGGATAATCCCAGCCGGTGATGATCGCGCCGTCCTGGGGCCGCTTCCACAGCGGGATGGCCTCGGTGAGCGGCTCGCTGCTCATGATCACCGCGCAGGCGTGCACACCCGCGTTGCGGATCAACCCTTCCAGACCGCGGGCGGTCTCGTAGATGGTGCGCACGTCCGGGTCGGTGTCGATGAGCCCGCGAACCTCGGCGGCCTCCTTGTACCGCTCGTGGTTCGGGTCGGTGATGCCGGACAGCGGAATGTCCTTGGCCATGATCGGCGGCGGCAGCGCCTTGGTGATCCGGTCGGCGATGGCGAAACCAGGCTGGCCGTAATGGATGCGGGCCGAATCCTTCAGCGCCGCTTTGGTTTTGATGGTACCGAAGGTGATGACCTGAGCGACCCGGTCGCTCCCCCACTTGTCGGCGGCGTAGCGCACCATCTCGCCGCGGCGGCGGTCGTCGAAGTCGATGTCGATGTCCGGCATCGACGCGCGCTCGGGATTCAGGAATCGCTCGAACAGCAGCCCATGCTCGATCGGGTCGATGTCGGTGATGCGTAGCGCATACGCGACCAGCGATCCGGCCGCTGAGCCGCGGCCCGGCCCGACCCGGATATCGACCGACCGGGCATAGGTCACAAGGTCGGCAACGATCAGGAAGTAGGACGGGTATCCCTTCGCGCAGATGACGTCGATCTCATAGGCCGCCCGTTCGACGTACGCGGAAGGAACGCCGCCCGGGAAGCGCCGCGCGAGTCCAGCATCTACCTCGTGCCGCAGCCACGACGCCTGGTCATGCCCCTCGGGCACCGGGAAAACCGGCATGCGGTCGCGCAGCTCCCACACATCGGAGTAGGACTGCACCCGATCGGCGATCAGCAGGGTCGAGTCGCACGCCCCGGGAATTTCGTCGTCCCAGATCTGGCGCATCTCCGCGGCGGACTTGAGGTAGTAGCCGTCGCCGTCGAACTTGAAGCGACCGGGATCCGAGAGCGTCTTGCCGGTCTGCACGCACAGCAACGCTTCGTGGTTGTGCGCGGCGTCGCGGGTGACGTAGTGGCAGTCGTTGGTGGCCAACGGCGGGATGTCGAGCTTGCGGCCGATCTCGAGCAGGCCCTCGCGCACCCGCTGCTCGATGTGGAGGCCGTGGTCCATCAGCTCGAGGAAATAGTTGTCGGCGCCGAAGATCTCGCGCCACTTCGCGGCCGATTCCAGGGCCTCGCGGTCATGGCCGAGCCGCAGCCGGGTCTGCACCTCGCCGGACGGGCAGCCGGTGGTGGCGATGATGCCCGCAGCATGTTCGGCGATGAGTTCGGCGTCCATCCGCGACCACTTGCCGAGCTGCCCCTCGAACGACGCCAGAGACGAGAGCTTGAACAGGTTGCGCAACCCTGTCGCGTTCTCGGCGACCATGGTCAGGTGGGTGTAGGAACCACTACCGGAGACGTCGTCGCCCTTCTGGCTCGGGTCGCCCCATAGGATGCGCTTGGTATCGAACCGGGATGCGGGCGCAATATAGGCCTCGACACCGATGATCGGCTTGATCCCGACCTCGGTGGCGCTGTTGTAGAACTCGCTGGCGCCGAACATGTTTCCGTGATCGGTCATTCCGATCGCCTGCATCTGCAACCGCTGCGCCTCGGCGAGCATCGGCGTGATCTTCGCGGCACCATCCAGCATCGAGTATTCGGTGTGGTTGTGCAGGTGCACGAAGGAGGACCGATGAGCGCTCGCGCGAAGAGCAGACGGACTGGTCATAGGGACGCCAGTCTATGACCGCAGTCCGACAGATCTCGGCGTGTCGCGCTGCGTGTCTTTGACAGCTGTCGCCTATGCCCGGAACCGGCGTGCACCCGGCTCCAGCGGCAGCCGTAACCCGTTCACGAGGTAGCTCACGGTCCGGTAGGGAACCGCTACAGGACTGGGCCGACGATTGGGCAGCTGCAACGGTCTCGTAGTCGCTAGTCTCGTCGCGACCGTCTGCGCCGCAGCACGCGTTTGACCGTCGGCATCGGGTCCAGTTCCCAGCCCAGTTGGGTGAGTACCCCGGCCGCGACGAACGCAGCGACGAGGATCGCGAACCAGATGCCAATCATGGACAACACGCTATTCCTGCTGAGCCCGGGAGGAATCGGGTGTTTCCCTCTAAACAGACCTGTTTCCCTCCAAAACAACAGGTCGCTTCTACAAACAGCTGACCTGCGGGAACATGATCACCCCGTCAGCCCCGGCAAGGTTTCAACGAAATCGTCGACCGGGACGGCCACCGGCACGGGCGGCGTGATGGTGAGCGGAGCGCCGGCCTTTGAGAGATCCAGCAAGCCGTGAGCCATCAGCTGCTGGAGTTGCTTGGCAATCACCGCCATGTCATTGCGATCGACAATGAATCCGGCGTAGAAGCCCATTCCCAGAAACATCGCCAGCAGCATGTTCGCGACTGCCGGCGCGTCGGTGTCGGACGGAATCTCACCTCCCGCAATCGCATCATCGACCATCGAGGCATAGAACCCCTTCACCGCGGAAACCACCGGACCGGGACTGTTCCGAAGCCTCGGACACCGGTGGAACTCCAGACGGGCCGTCACGATGAATCTCATCATCGACTCGTCGGCAAAACCCGACCGGTATGCACCTGCCACGAACGTTGACAGCTGATTCAGCAGGGTGTCCTCGCGTTTTGCCTGCGCAATGCAGTCGGCGACAATCGAACACGCCTCCGCCACGAGGCAGTCGTAGATCTCCTCGCGGGTGTGGAAGTAGTAGGGCATGGTCGGGCGGCTCAGGCCGGCACGAGAGGCGATGGCCTGAAATTTGGCCGCCTCATAGCCGCGTTCATTGATCACATCGCGCGCCGCGCGAAGAATGCGCGACCGTGTCTCGGCCGAGTCGGCACCCACCGGTCGGCCCCGTCCTCTGCCGCCAGGCAAGTGCTCGGCGTTACTCCCCACGAGCAAACGCTATTGCATAGCTAACAGCCAGGTAAACAGGTAGCAGAGTGCAAACACCGCGAAAGGTACTCCGCCACCCCGGGATCAGCGGTCAGTTCGATGGCCCGGCGGTAGGCGTTAGCGGCCTCCGCGGCCCGCCCTGCCTCGGCGAGCAGATGCGCCCGCGTCGTCCAGGCCGGCTGAAATCGCTCGACGGTCGGGTCACCGATTGCGTCCAGCGCGCGAAGCCCCGCGTCGGGCCCGTCGATCTCGCCGTCGACGGCCGCCGAGGCCACCGCCGCCCCGAGGGACGGTGCCACCCGCAACAGGGCGCGGTGCAGCTTTCTCAGCGCATTCTCGTCCACTTTGCCCTGCGTAGCCCTGGTGCAATGGACCGACTGGATCGCCGCCTCGTACTGGAATCGGTCCGGCCGGCGATGGCCATGGGCGCGGCGCAGCAGCGACTCACCGCGGGCAATCAGCGCCTCGTCCCACAGCCTGGTGTCCTGCTCGTCGAGCGGGATGAAGCCGCCGTCCGCGGTGCGCCTTGCCGGCCTGCGCGCCTCCGACAGGCACACCAGCGCGGCCAGGCCGAGCACCTCGGGCTCGCCGGGCAGCAACTCGGCCAGCACCAGCGCCAGGTGCAGCGCCTCGGTGGACAGCGATTCGATCGGCGCGCTCCGCGGAGCGAGTTGCCAGTCGATCGCATAGGCGCCGTAGACGGCTTCCAACACCGCGGGCAGCCGCTCGGCGAGGTCGTCCCGCTCGGGCGGCACGAACGGGATGCCGGCGTCGCGGATACGTTTCTTGGCCCGCACCAGCCGCTGCGCCATCGTCGACGGTTCGACCGCGAAGGCGGTGGCGATCGCGGCGGCCTCGACACCGAGCACCGACTGCAGCATCAACGGGGTGCGAATGCTCGGCGCGATGGCGGGATGAGCGCAGACCAGCATCAGCTCGAGCCGCCGGTCGGGAATGGCGGGCATGCTATCTTCCAAAACTGTTGAAGGGTACGCGATTTCGTCTAACGGCTCGGTCATCCGGTAGCCGGACGACTTCCACACATCACGCAATCGGTTCCGCGCCACGGTGAGCAGCCAGTTTTCGGGATTGGCGGGTATGCCGTCGTGGGGCCAGCGGGCCAGCGCGCGTTCGAGTGCGTCCGCCAGCGCGTCCTCGGCGGCAGCGATATCGCGTGTCGGCGCCGCGAGGACGGCGAGCAGCCGGCCGTACGAGTCCCGGGCGACCTGGGCCACCCGGTCCTGTACAGCAACATGGTCTTCGCGCAAGCGGCTCATCCACCCCTACGGGACATACCACCCGCGGACGGCGGCGAATGTCCGCGCCACCGGGCGGATTTCGATCGAACCCCAGCCAGTGGCGGGGTTGCGTTGCGCCCACTTCAGCGCCTCGTCGAGGTTGGCGACCTCGATGACGAAGATGCCGCCCAGCTTCTCCTTGGTGTCGGCGAAGGGCCCATCCTGGATCTCGGGGCTGCCGTTGCGGGCGGTGACGGTGGTGGTGGCGACGACGGATTCAAGCACCTCGGTGCCGATCAGCACACCGGCGGCGGAAAGGTCGTCGGCATATTGCTGGAACGCCGCCATGGCAGGCGCCATGTCCTCTTCGGTCAATCCGACCTCGGTGCCCTCCTGGTAGTGCATCAATAGGCAGTACCGCATGACTCAATTCCTCTCTGACTCGATGGCGTCACCGGGATGACGATTCGAGGGCGCCCCGATCGACACGAGCCCTCCACAAGGCGTCGACGCTGAACACCGCCAGCGCCACCCAGATCAGCCCGAAGCCCAGCCACCGCGCCGGCGGCATCGGCTCATGCCCGACGACCACGCCCCAGGCCAGCTGCATCGCCGGGGTCAGGTAGAACAACAGGCCCATCGTCACCAGCGGCAGCCGCTGGGCCGCCGCGGCGAACAGCAGCAACGGCAATGCCGTGAGCACGCCGGAAAGGACCATCAGCGCCACGTGGCTCGGACCGTGGCTGGTGAACGTCGCGTCGCCGGTCGCCTGCAACACCACAATGTAGGCCAGGGCAAAAGGAGCCGCTACCCCGGCCTCTATGCCTACGCTGACCCGAGGATCGGTCGGTACCACCTTCTTCACCGCCCCGTACAGGCCGAACGACAGCGCCAGCCCGAGGCCGATGATTGGTGGGGACCCAACCTCCACGGTGAGCACCACCACGGCGACCACGGCGATCGCCAGCGCCGCGAACTGCGCGCGATTGAGCCGCTCGCGGAAGACCAGCAGTCCCAGTGCGACCGTCACCAGCGGGTTGATGAAGTAGCCGAGCGCGGCGTCCACCACGTGGCCGTTGTTGACCGCATAGATGTAGATCACCCAGTTGACCGAGATCAGGGCCGACGCAAACGTCAACAACAGCCATGTGCGCGGCGTGATCGCGCGGATATCGCCGAGCCGGCGCACCGCGGCGATGATCACCACCATCAGCACGAAGCACCACACGATCCGGTGCGCGAGGATTTCGAATGCGCTTGCGGGCTTCAGCAGCGGAAAGAAGGCGGGGAACAGGCCCCACGACGCGTAGGCGCCAACGCCAAAGAGCAACCCGGAGCGGCGCCGGTCGCTCACAGTGAGTGGTCTCGCAATACGTCAAGGGCGTGCTGCAGGTCGGCCGGGTAGGGGCTGGTGATCTCAGTGCGACGTCCGTCTGCGGGATGTGCAAACGCCAGTGACCTGGCGTGCAGCCATTGACGTTCCAGGCCAAGCTTTTTCGCCAGGGTCGGGTCAGCACCGTAGGTCAGGTCACCGGCGCAGGGATGATGCAGGGCGGCGAAGTGCACCCGGATCTGGTGGGTGCGGCCGGTTTCCAGCTCGATATCGAGCAGACTGGCCGCCTGGTGTGCCTCCAAGGTGTCGTAGTGGGTGACGCTGTGCCTGCCGCCTTCGGTGACCGCGAACTTCCAGTCATGTCCGCGGTGACGCCCGATCGGCGCGTCGATGGTCCCGCTGGA
>JAVRPG010000096.1:0-4451 GCA_032162325.1 Mycobacterium sp.
CGATGCCCGTGGGCCACCGAGGTCTGTACCACCGACGAGCCCGCCTTGCTCGAACACGCTTCGGCACATGTGGCCGCGTGCCACCATCCGCGAAACGTCGAGGAGGCGGTCTCTCAGGGCAGCTGAGGAGGCTGCTGATACTGATACGGGTACTGCGGGGCCTGATACGGGTACTGAGGAGGAGCCTGATACGGGTTCTGCGGACCCTGATTTGGCACCTGAATCGGGATCGGCACCGGCACGAACGGCACGGTGATGTACGACGTGGTCATCGGTGGCGTTGTGGTGGTCGTGGTGGTCGTCGGCGTTGTGGTGGTGGTCGTCGTGGGTGATGTGGTGGTCGTGGTGGTGGTAGTTGATGTCGTCGTTGTGGTTGTGGTGGGTTCGGTCGTGGTCGGCGTCGTGGTGATGACGTGCGTCGTCACCGGCGGCGGAACCGTCGTCGTGGGCGGCGGCGGTGGCGGTGGCGGCTCGCTGGTGACCGTGACCGTCTGGACAGGCGGTGGGGTCGACGGCGGCGGTGCGGCGCTGGTGGGTGCGGCCGACTTGGCGGTGCTCGGCGGATCGGTGGCCTTCGTGCTGTCGGTCGCGCTCGTCAGCGCGACCGCGACCCCGCCGACGGCGACCACCGCGACCACGGCGGCCAACCCGAACACCAACTGCGGCAGCCGATTCCATGTTTTCCGGGGCTCCTCGATCGGCTCGGTCGCCGGCACGTACTGCACCGACGGGCGCGCGGCCGTCACGACCGGGTCGTACACATCGCCGGTGTACGGCACGACGTCGTCGGCGGTGTCGTCGTCCTGGGACCAGGCCAGCGCCCGAAACGTCGCCGACCCCGGCGCGTCGACGGGATCGAGAGGAACGTCCACCGGCAGAACCGGGGCCACGCCGGTATTCGCGTCGGCGTCCGAACCGAAGGCGGCGAACACCGCTGCGCCCACGGCGGCGTCAAGAGCCGGCTGAGGCGTCGTCACCACCGGCGCCCGCGAGTGCTCGGAGAGGTGCTGGGTTATCAACGGAATGCTGGCACCACCACCGATGGTGACCACCACCGAGACGTTCGACCAGCTAATCCTGTTGTGCTCCAACGCATTTTCGAGTGCGGCGAGTACGCCCGCCAGCGGCTGCGCGATCAGGCTTTCCAGCTCGGCGCGGGTCACGCGGATGCCTGAGCGGTATCCGGGCAGTTCGGCGATCAGTTCGGTGACCGTCTCAGCCGACAGTCGCTCCTTGGCGTTGCGGCACTCCTCGCGCAGTCGGGTGAGCGAACCGACCGCCGCGGTGCCTGCCGGGTCGATGCCACCGGCGTTGGTGATGCCCTCCAGGATGTGGTTCAGCAGTGCCTGATCGATCTGATCGCCGGAGAACTCGGTATAGCGGGTGGTGTCCTCGATCGGCTCGAACGCCGATGAAGCATCAGCCAACGTGATGCTGGTACCGCCGCCGCCGAAATCGAGCAGCGCCACCACACCGTGTGGGCTCAGCCCGGGGTTGGCGTGCAGCGCCGTCAGCGAGGCGACGGAATCGGAGATCAGCCTGACCGGCGTGCCGTTGGGTGCGAGGCTCGGGCTGGCGCGCAGCGCGTTGCGCAGGGCCCACAGTGTGGACGTTCCCCAGTGCGCCGGGACGGCGATCGCGGTCTGCGGCGACGGCTGGCCGCCGGAGGCGTAGACCATCGCCTGCAGAGCATCGACCAGTAGCTGGTCGGCGTGATGCGGCGACCCGTCGGCAGCTACCAGCGGGACCGGGTCGCCGACCCGCTCCACGAAGCCGCTCAGCACGATGCCGTCGGTGTGCGTTGAAGGCACGCCGACTTCCGGCGCGGCGTGGCCGAACAGGGTCAACACCGAACGCCGCATAACGGGTTGATTGCCGACACGTGCCGCGACCAGGTTGGTCGTCCCGATCGACAACCCCAACGGGTCGCTCATAACGGACCACACGATAGCCGTCGGGCGACACCAATTCCGTTCGACACTCCGCTTTTTGGGCTGCATTGCCAGCGGGTTGTACGCAACGGCCTACCCAGGACACAGAATCCGGTGTTGTGGTGGTACGCGTGAAGACATTGGCACGCTGTGCAGCAACGACATTCATCATGACGACGGGATTGGGGTTGGCCGGTGTAGGAGCGGCAACCGTCGCCGCAGCCCAGGTGGGCCAGTTCCCGAGCTACCACTGGTGCCCCGGCCAGGATTGGCATCCCGAATGGGGTGACAACTGGGATGGGGGCGCCTGCCACGACGACCATCACCGCGATATTGACGGCAACGATCACCACCGCGACTTCGGTGCGCCGGCGCGCTACTACGTCGCTCGCTACCACTGGTGCCCCGGCGATTTCTGGCGCCCTGAGTGGGGATTCAACTTCGACGGGAACACCTGCCACGACGACCACCATCGCGACGGGGACGGCGACAACCACAACAACGACTTCTGGGGTTAGCGGGGTCGGGGTTTCGTCCGTGTGCTGCAATGTCGGCCATGGGTGACATCGACGAGATCCAGCGAGTGAAATACCGGTACCTGCGTGCGCTTGACACCAAACACTGGGACGAGTTCGCCGACACCCTCACCGAAGACATCGTCGGTGACTACGGAAGCTCGCTCGGCGAGGAGCACCACTTCACCGACCGTGACTCGTTGGTCGAGTTCATGCGCTCCGCGATGCCTGCCAACATCCTGACCGAGCACCGGGTGACGCACCCGGAGATCGACGTCGACGGCGACGAGGCCACCGGCATCTGGTACCTGCAGGACCGGGTGATCGTCCCCGACTTCAACTTCATGCTCTACGGCGCGGCGTTCTATCACGACCGCTACCGGCGAACTCCCGACGGCTGGCGGATCAGCGCCACCGGATACGAGCGCACATATGAGGTCACGACGTCGACCGAGTCTCTCACCAAATTCAAGGTGAAAGCTGGCCGGGCACTTAATATTTGACGGCTACCGAGTGATCGCGATCAGCGCGCCCGGTTGGAGCCAGCGCATGATCTCCACCATAGTGCCGTCATCCATCGCCACACACCCCGCGGTGGGCCCGCCGTCGGTGGTGTGCACGAAGAACGCGCCGCCGTTGCCGGGCACCCGCGCCTTGTTTACGCCCATCACGACGGCGTGCTTGTACTGCGGGATGTCGAGGTTCTCGGTGCCGCTGTTCGGCGACGTGTCGAACGGGCACTGCGCCTTCTTGCACACCTGCATGGTGTTGTAGGTCGGGCTCTTCATGTCGCCGTCCCACCAGTGGTCGGAGCCGACCTGGACGTACTGCAGGCCGCCACCGGGATTCGGCGCTGTGCCGAACGCGAAGTCAAGGGTGTAGACGCCCAGCGGGGTGGCCATGTTGCCGTCGTGGGTCTCGGCGGCCATCCCGTTGGCGCCGACGTGGGTGGGGATGCCGGCGCGCAACGCTTCCCATCCGGCCCCGTTGCGCTGGAAGACGTCAACCTTCGCCGACGAACCACCGGCTCCCACAACGGAAATCACCTGGGTGGCATTGCCGACCTGCGGAGCGAACCACGGCGTGTAGTCCGCGTGAGCGACGGGCGCCGCCGTCAGATAAACGGCTCCTGCGCACAGCAGAGCCAGCAGTCGGCGCACCGGTCCATCGTCAGCGGTGCCACAGCCAAGGTCAAGTAAAGGTTCAGACACGATTGAGGATCGCCGGATCGGGCTACCTTGGCGGCATGGAATTGCTGCCCTTGCGAGGGCGCCGGCGCGGCATCCGGCAAATCGGCCAGGGTCTGGGCACCTTGGACCGCGAGGTGTTCGAGGCGATCGCAGAGTCGCCCAGCCCGCTGCTGGACGCCACTATGCCCCGGCTCAGCCGGGCCGCGGACCACTCGAAGCTCTGGTTGGTCATCGCGGCGGCGCTCGCCGCGCTCGGGGGCCCGTCGGTTCGACGCGGAGCGACGCGCGGGGTGTTCGCCCTGGCGGTGACGAGCCTGTTCACCAATCAGGTGGCCAAACGGGTGTGGCGTCGGGAAAGGCCGAACCGGCTTACGGTGCCGCTGGCCCGCCGCGGCCGCCGCTTTCCGACGTCGAATTCTCTGCCGTCGGGTCACTCGGCGAGCGCGGCGGCATTCGCGGTCGGCGTCGGCCTGGAGAACCCGCCGCTCGGTCTGGCGATGGCGCTGTTGGCCGGCTTGGTGGGCCTGTCCCGGGTTGCGACCGGGGTGCACTATCCCGGTGACGTGTTCGCCGGGTTCGGCATCGGCGCAGGCATCGCGGTGCTGGGCGCGCGGGTGGTACCGCCGGTCTCGGTGGCCAAGATCCCGGTCGCTGACCCGCTGCGGGTGGATACTCGCGAGCGCCCCGACGGTGCAGGTGTGGTGTTGGTGGTCAACCCCGCATCCGGAGGCGGGACGGGTGCCCGCGTCATCGACGAAGTGCGAGAGTCCTTGCCGCGGACCGAGATTGTCGAACTCGGCGAGGACGACGATGTC
>JAVRPG010000097.1:0-9707 GCA_032162325.1 Mycobacterium sp.
CACCTCGGCTGGCATAATCTTCGCCGCCTCGATGTTCGGCCTGTTGTTCGGCAGCCTCTCGACCATGGTGCAGACCGGGTTCATCATCGGCGTGGGCCTGCTAATCGACACGTTCGTGGTGCGCACCGTTACGGTGCCGGCCCTGGCGGCAATGATCGGACGGGCGAACTGGTGGCCCTCCAAGCCCACTGCCGCCAAGGTGTTCGATATCCCGATAGCCGCAGAGACCCCCGCCGCCGACATCGGTTTCTCGGATGTTCGCGAAGCCTGCAGCACAAGCTGTTTGGTGGGGGAAGCCGCGATTGAGAGGGCTGAGGGGCGATCGTGGGGCGAAGCGCATACCACCCGTGAGGTTTCTGGCGGCGCCCTATCGCCGTCGGCCCCCACACGAGGTGCCGCGCTCATCAAGAGGCCAATATCTCTTACAGCCGCAGAGCCAGATGGAGCCTGAGCGCATTGCCGAGGGCGGCGAGCTCAGTGTGTGGTGACCCAGCCAATGCGATCTAACAGGCGTTGTGTCGCAATGGATCTGACTTGCTCGTCGTGTGCATCGAGTCGAAGGCAAGACCACTGGTCGCCGCCGACAACAACACTTGAAATCGATGGATTTTGGCGGTGTTACTTGTGACCAGCACGACCGTGACCACACCACGGCCGAGACATGTCGCAGTGGCATTGACCCTGTCGTTGCTGACGACGACCGCTGGGCGCTGGTTATTCGCCTCGCTGCTGCGGACGGGATCCGAGTCGACCCTTCACTTCTCGAGTGTTGGGTAGCGGCGGCACGGGGACGCACAAAACATGATCCGAAGTGAGCCCACACAGAGCTGTCACCCTGGGACTCGCGTTTCACGCTATAGGGTTCGAGCAGGCCTCCAAAGTCATCGTTTATTCATCGGTAATGATCGGGAATCGCCCGGACTCGGTGAAGTCTAGTCGGTCTCGTCGGGGAACCACGTTCCTTGTCGCACAAGCATTTACCGGTTCTTTCGGGCAATCAACAAGAACCATGAGTCGCGAATCCGTTGGTCGCGGGTTCGAGCCCCGCCCGCCCCACGTCAGAGCCCAATTTTTTAGATCGCAGCGGCTGAGTCACGATTTTTCGCGTTGACGGTTGGGTATGGGTGGCCTGCGGCCACCCCGGATAGCCTTCACAGAACAACCGCGGCGAGGACGCAGCACTATGTCAACAGGGAGATCGCGACGGGTTGAGGATACCGAGATGCGTGGTCGCACCATCGGCCTGTGCCTACGGATCAGACGGTCGACAGGCAGCAAGGAGGCAGCCAACAGATCAATACGACGGGGCACTCGACACCACTGACGATCACATCGGTGCAGCTCAATGGCACTGGCCGACCAGACCCGGTACATCGAATCAGCGTTCGGGACGAAGAGGTCGTGGGTTCGAATCCCGCCACCCCGACTCGGAAGCTGTCAGCGGCAGCAGTTCGGGTCAAGCACCGTGCACAGCGCCACCAGCGATTCCCGGCGGGCCCGGTGGTAGACGTTCATACCGCGCCGCTCCGACTCGACCAGGCCTGCCCGTCTCAGTTGGGTGAGGTGATGGCTGACCGTCGATTCGGTCAACCCCACGGCGGCGGCGAGATCGTTACTACTGCATTCCTCACCGACTGTGCTACCGAAGAGCAGCGAAACGAACTTGACCCGCACCGGGTCCGCCAGCGCCTTGAGGCGCAGCGCGATCTCCAACGCCGCATCGTCGTCCAGCGGTCCGGCGGCGACAGGCGAGTAGACGGGAGCGGAGATGTCGACCATGGGCAGCGTCTTCGGCATGCGATCCAGCCTGCCACAGGATATTGACATATATCGAAAAGGTAGCCATCATCGGACCCATCACTAGTTCGACATAAGTCTCACAGGTGCGGAGGTCGCCATGTCCCGTGTCCAGCTCGCCCTCAACGTCGACAACCTCGATGAAGCGGTGACGTTCTACTCCAAGCTGTTCAACGCCGAGCCGGCCAAGCGCAAAGACGGCTACGCGAACTTCGCGATCACCGACCCGGCCTTGAAGCTTGTGCTTCTCGAGAACCCGGGCAAAGGAGGCACCCTCAACCATCTCGGCGTCGAAGTCGAATCCAGCGAGACCGTTCACGGCGAGATCGCCTGCCTCGCCAGCGAGGGCTTGTTCACCGAGGAAGAGATCGGCACCACGTGTTGCTTCGCCACCCAGGACAAGGTGTGGGTGACCGGACCCGCCGGAGAGAAGTGGGAGGTCTACACGGTGCTCGCCGACTCCGAGTCGTTCGGCGCCAGACCGGAGCCACGTTGCGCCGGCGGCTGCTAGCCGAATTCATCGGCTCGGCGATGCTGGTCGTGGTCGGCTCGGGAATCGCTTCGGCGCAACTATCACCGGGCGATGTCGGTTTGCAGCTGCTGGAGAACTCGACGGCTACCGTTCTCGGCCTCGCGGTATTGATTCTGTTGCTCGGGCCTGTCTCCGGTGCACACTTCAATCCCGTCGTATCGCTGGTGGACTGGTGGCTGGGACGGCGCTCCCACACCGGAATCAGCGGTCCGAATCTGTTGGCCTACAGCATGGTTCAGGTTGCAGGCGGCATCGTGGGCGCGGTGTTGGCCAACGTCATGTTCGACCGACGGGTCATTGAGCTGGCCACGAAAGACCGTGTGACCACAGGACATCTCGTCGGTGAAGTGATCGCGACGGCCGGGACTTGTCGCGTTGATATTCGGTTTGGCTCGGACGGGGCGAACCGCGCTCTCGGCGGCCGCCGTCGGCGCCTAGATCGGTGCCGCCTACTGGTTCACCAGTTCGACGTCATTCGCCAACCCCGCTGTCACGATCGGCCGAATGTTCTCCGACACGTTCGCGGGTATCGCGCCCAGCTCGGTATTGCCGTTCATCGGCGCCCAGCTTGTGGGCGGTGTAGTCGGTGTGGTCGTTGCGCTCGCCCTGTATCCCGATGTCGCCAGGACCGCCGACGACGCCGTCGTATCCCACCGCACGAAAGCCATGGAGTGACATGACGAACCGACGGTGCTGTTCCTGTGCACCCATAACGCCGGCCGGTCCCAGATGGCGATGGGATTCTTCGGCCATCTGGCCGGCGACCGGGCGCACGCCTACTCGGGCGGATCAGAACCCGCCGAGCAGGTGAATCCGTCGGCGATCGCCGCGATGGCCGAGAAAGGCATCGACATCGGCGCCGAACAACCGAAACGGTGGACTGACGCGATGATCGAGGCAGCCGACGTCGTGGTCACCATGGGCGGCGGCGACACCTGCCGGTGCTACCGGGACGCCGCTACGAAGAGTGGGTCTTGCCCTACCCTGCCGGCCAGTCACTGGAGGCGGTGCGGCCGATTCGAGACGAGATCGAACAGCGCGTCCGCGCACTACTGAGTGAGCTGGGCGTCCTTGGCTACTAGGCCAAGATGCTGACGTTAGATGCGGGCTTCGGCTGGGCCTTGGTGAACACCATGATCGAGCTCAGCTCGACCACGCCCACCACCAGCAGTGGCCAGACCACACCGGCGGCCAAGCTGACCAGTAACGGATGGTCCGCAGGCGATCGACGATCGCCCAGGCGCCTACCCGCCGCATACGCCGCAAAGGTGACCGCCAACCAGCCACTTAGGCAAACCACTATCTGTAGACCTCGAAGTCGCAGGCCATGCGCTCCGCCGAAACGGCATAGCGGACAAGCTCCTTATGGACGCCGCAAGCGGCTACAGCCTGTCCTTGACCGCCGCCGACAGTCGGGCGCCGTCCGCCTTGCCCGCTGCGATTGCGGTCGCGGCCTTCATCACCTGTCCCATCTGCCGCATACCGGGCCGTTCGCCGATCTCCTCGGCGACTTGCGCGATCGCGGTGTCGGCCACATCGGCCAGCTCGGCCTCGGTGAGCGGGGTGGGCAGATACTCATCGATGACCCGCGCCTCGGCATGCTCGTTGGCGGCCAGCTCGCCGCGCCCGTTCTGCGTGTAGATCTCGGCCGATTCCGAGCGCTTCTTCGCCTCCCGGGACAGCACCGTGATCACGTCGGCGTCGGACAGCTCCCGCGACGCTTTGCCTGCGACCTCTTCGGTCTGGATCGCCGCCAGCAGCATCCGCAGTGTCGCGGTGCGCAGCTTGTCCTGCGACTTCATCGCGGTGGTCAGGTCCGCACGCAACCGGTCTTTGAGTTCCGCCATGACGCAAACGCTACCGCCGGGATGGTTCAACCGTCTCCGACAACGAAACGCGCGTCAACCGTCGCCGACACCTCGATGTGCTCGGGCACGAGTTCGGCGTCCGCGCCTCCCCCGGCCGCCCCCACCCGCATGTAGGCAGCACCCTGCGAACCATCCTCGGGTCGCGAGCCCAGCATCCCTGCATCGGCGACCGCGACGGGACGGACACCACCAAGACCCAGCGCGTCGGCGTACTGCTGCGCACGGGTCACGGCATCGTTTACCGCCCGGGTGCGGGCCTCCTTGAGTAGCTTCTCGCGCCTCTTCACCGTGAGCGCCCACTCGACCTGCGACACCCGAAATCCCTCGGTGTTCGCAACATGCCCGCCGACCCACCGCGACAGCGCGGTGAAATCGCGGAACTTCATTTCGACACCGACGCTCGCGTGGTGCACGAGCGGAAGCTGCTCGCCGTCCTGATTCCAGGGCCGATTCGACCAGGTGCGCAGTTGGTCAGCGGACCACCATGTGACGGCGCCGTCGTCGCCGCTTTTCAACGGGACGATGGAAGCCTTCACCGCCTCCAAGTCGCGCGCAACCCTCTCGTAGACCGGCTCCATCGCCGGTCCCTCATAGGCGATGGAGGCGCGTACCGTCCCGCGTTCCGGCGCCTGGAATGCCGAATAGGACCCTCGCACGGTGATCTCGGTAGGCATGCGGCCACCGTAACGTCGCTTGCCGACAACAAACCCCAAGGGCGACACGGTCGTCGGCCGCACGTTGTCAATTTGCACGGTGATCGACAGGATGGGGACCATGAGCAACGACGCCGGTGGGTCCCCCGTGGCAGACCCACCGCCGCCGGGCTATCCACCTCCCGGCTATCCGCCACCGGGTTATCAGGCTGATCCGCCGCCCGCCTACCAGGGCTATCCGCCGCCGGGCGGTGGCTATCCTCCGCCGGGTTACCCGCCGCCGCCGGGCTACGGCGGACCGCCGCCCGGCTACGGACCGCCACCCGGTTACGGCCCGCCACCCGGTTACGGTCCGCCAGGCGGTTATCCGCCGCCCGGTTATCCCCCGCCGGGATACGCGCCATACGGCGCAGGAGGATACGGCCCGCCGCCGGTTGCGCAGGCCCTCAAGCCGGGTGTCATCCCATTGCGGCCGTTGAACCTTTCGGACATCTTCAACGGCGCCGTTGCCTATATCCGGGCGAATCCCAAAGCGACGCTGGGGTTGACGGCCATCGTGGTGGTGGCCGCGCAGATTCTTGCGCTCATCTTGTCGTTCGGTCCGCTGGCCGTCACGGGTGAGCTCCAGCCGACGCTGACCGGCGAGGAGGTACCGACCGGTGTGCTGCTCGGCTCGTCGGCGTCGAGCCTCGCAGGCGTCGGCGCCACCTGGCTCTCGGGCATCCTGCTGAGCGGCATGCTCACGGTGGTCGTCGGCAGGGCCGTTTTCGGCACCAGCATCACCATCGGCGAAGCCTGGCAACGGCTTCGCGGGCGGCTGTGGGCGTTGATCGGCTTCGCCGTGCTGGAAGTGATCGGCGCGGCCGTGGTGGTCGCCATCGGGTTCGGCATCGTTGCCGGGGTCGCGTTCGCCGCCGACGGTGTCGCAGCGGCCGTCGTCGGCATTCCGTTGGGGCTGGCGTTGGTCGCGCTGCTGGTCTATCTGGCCACCATGCTGATCTTCACGCCGTCGATCATCGTGCTGGAACGACTCGGGATCTTTCCCGCGATCTCGCGTTCGTTCAAACTGGTGCGCAACGACTTCTGGCGCGTGTTCGGCATCTGGCTGCTCGGCCAGATCGTGGCCTGGATGATCGCCGCGGCGGTGTCCGTGCCGTTCAGCTTCGGTGGCCAGATCCTGCTCGTCTCGGCATCTTCCACGGTGGTTGCGCTCATCGCCCTCGTCCTGCTGTCCGTCGGCAGTGCGATCGGTCAGATCATCACCGCACCCTTTACGGCCGGCGTTGTGGTGCTGCTGTACACCGATCGCCGCATCCGCGCGGAGGCATTCGACCTCGTGCTGCACACCGGCGCGGCGTTCGGGCCCGGCGCACCCGCCGATTCCACCGACCACCTATGGCTGACCCGCCAAACCTGACGTGCCGACGATAGACATCGACCGCGATGCCGCGCACGAGGCCGCGCAGCATGAACTCGGAAAACCCATTTACCCCAAGGCGTCGCTGATCGAACGCCTCACGGACTGGATCGAAGAGATGCTGAACAAGCTGCTGGTCGAGGGCGCATCGGTGCCTGGCGGCTGGTTCACGATCGGTGTTCTGCTCATCCTGCTGGCGATCGCCGTTGTCGTGGCGGTCAGCATCGCCCGGCGCACCATGCGCACCAACCGCGTCGGCGACTACGCGCTATTCGGTGAACATGAGCTCAGCGCGGCCGAACACCGCGCGACCGCCGAACAGTTTGCGGCGGAGGGCAATTGGTCGGCTGCGATTCGTCATCGGCTCAGAGCCGTCGCACGCCAGTTGGAGGAAAACGCCGTCCTCGACCCGGTTCCCGGCCGCACTGCGACCGAACTCGCCCGCGATGCCGGGCGGGCTATACCACATCTCGCCACGGAATTGACCAGGGCCGCAGAGGCTTTCAACGACGTCACCTACGGCGAACAACCGGGAACCGAATCCGCATACCGGATGATCGCCGACCTCGACGACCATCTGCGGTCCCGCACGTCGGTGTCGGACCCCAGCGCCGCGGTGCCCGAGGCGGCCGACGGCTGGGCGGAGGTGCGATGACGTCTCCGGGTACGGCCGTTGGACCGACCGTCGTGCAACGGTGGCGCAGTGCCCGGTGGGTGTTGCTTGCGCTGGTCGTCATCGTCGGGGTGGCGACGCTCAGCACCCTTCTGACCGCCCCGCGTCCCGGTGGCCCGATGGATCCGGAATCGACGTCGCCGGAGGGCGCCCGGGCGCTGGTCACGATCCTGCGTGAGCTCGGCGTAGACGTCATCGCGGCCGACGACATCGCCGCGGTGGAACGCGCGGCGCGGCGCGACACCCTGATCCTTGTCGCGCAGACGTTCTACCTGTACGACGACGACCTGCTGCGCCGGTTGGCCGCGCTTCCCGGCGACCGGCTGCTGGTGGAGCCGGTGTCCCGAACCCGTGAGGTACTCGCGCCCCAGATTCGCCTCGGCGGCGCCACCACGTTCGGCAAGAACAAGCCCGACTGCGACATGCGGGAGGCGACGCGCGCGGGCGAAGTGCAGTTCGGCCTGATCGACGCGTATGAGGCGGCCGGCGATGTGCCCATGACGCGCTGCTACGGCGGCGCCCTGGTCCGTTTCACGGACAATGGCCGCGAGGTTACGGTCGTCAGCACCGGGGGTTTCATGACCAACTCAGGCTTGCTCAAGGACGGCAACGCCGCGCTGGCCATGAACCTCGCAGGGTCGCATCAGCGTGTGATCTGGTACGCCCCTCAGCACAGCGAAGGCAATGGCGAATCTAGTGGTGGGGCAACGCTTTACGACCTCATGCCGGACCAGGTGAGGTGGATATTCCTGCAGCTGTGCATTGGCGTTGCGCTGCTGGCGCTGTGGAAGGGCCGACGGATCGGCCCGCTGGTCGCCGAGCAGTTGCCTGTGGTGGTACGGGCATCGGAGACCGTCGAGGGCCGCGGACGGCTGTACCGGTCGCGGCGCGCGCGTGACCGCGCCGCGGAAGCGCTGCGGACCGCCACCCTGCAGCGGATGATGCCCCGCCTCGGGCTCGGACACGACGCCGAACCACCCGCCGTCGCCCTGGCAGTCGCCGAGCGGTGCGGGCTGTACCCACAGACGGTGGCGCACACACTGTTCGGTCCGCCTCCCGCCAACGACCCCGACTTGGTCAACCTCGCTCACGAACTCGACAACATCGAAAGGCAGGTCGCTCAATCGTGACTCAGCCAACAGCGCAGGGCACCGGAGCCGCATCGGTGGCGGCATCGGACACCGCACGAAATGCCCTGCTGGCCTTGCGCGGTGAGATCGCCAAGGCGGTCGTCGGGCAGGAGGCAGTCGTCAGCGGCTTGGTGATCGCCCTGCTGTGCCGCGGCCACGTCCTGCTGGAGGGCGTTCCCGGCGTCGCGAAGACGCTGCTGGTGCGGACGCTTGCGGCAGCGCTGCAGCTCGACTTCAAGCGAGTGCAGTTCACTCCAGACTTGATGCCGGGCGACGTCACCGGCTCTCTCGTATATGACGCCCGCACAGCCGAATTCGAGTTCCACTCCGGACCGGTGTTCACCAACCTGTTGCTGGCCGACGAGATCAACCGAACTCCCCCCAAAACGCAGGCCGCCCTCCTGGAGGCCATGGAGGAGCGCCAGGTCAGCGTCGAGGGCCAACCGCGGCCGTTGCCGGACCCGTTCATTGTCGCCGCGACACAGAACCCGATCGAGTACGAGGGCACCTACCAGTTGCCCGAGGCCCAGCTGGACCGGTTCCTGCTGAAGCTCAATGTGCCCTTGCCGCCGCGGGATCAGGAGATCGCGATCCTGGACCGCCACGCCCGCGGCTTCGACCCCCGCGACCTGTCCGCGGTGAAACCCGTTGCGGGGGTCGCCGAACTGGCGGCCGGCCGCGAGGCGGTGCGGCAGGTCCTGGTCGCCGACGAAGTCCTCGGCTACATCGTCGACATCGTGGGGGCGACGCGGCACTCGCCGTCATTGCAACTGGGTGTGTCGCCGCGCGGCGCGACGGCGCTGCTGGCCACGGCGCGGTCGTGGGCGTGGCTGTCCGGCCGCAACTACATCACGCCCGACGACGTCAAGGCGATGGCCCGACCGACGCTGCGTCATCGGGTGGCGCTTCGGCCCGAGGCTGAGCTCGAGGGCGCCAGCCCCGACGGCGTGCTCGACGGCATACTGGCAGCGGTGCCGGTGCCGCGCTAGTGATCCTGACCGGCCGCGTCGGCCTCATTGCGCTGATCTGTCTTCTGCCGATCGCGATCTCACCCTGGCCCGCAATCACATTCGTCGTCCTGCTGGCGGCGTTGGCGGCGGTGGTCATCGCGGACGTGGCGCTGGCGGCCAGCACGCGCAGGCTGAAGTGCAGCCGGCTTGGTGAGACCGCCGCGCGGCTGGGCCAGCCCGTCGACGCGGTGTTGGTGGTCGACAACCCGAACGGGCAACGGCGCTTCCGTGGACAGATCCGCGACGCTTGGGCGCCCAGCGCCCGCGCCGAGCCCCGCACACACTCCGTCAATCTCACTGCGGGCCAACAAGTTCGTCTCGTGACGCGGTTGCAGCCGGTTCGACGCGGCGATCAGCGCTCCGCGCTTGTCACCGCACGCTCGGTCGGCCCGCTGGGTCTGGCCGGTCGGCAGAGCTCGCATCGGGTGCCGTGGCAGATCCGGATACTGCCACCGTTCCTGTCACGGAAACATCTGCCATCGCGGCTGGCGAAGCTGCGGGAACTCGAAGGCATGACGCCGGTGCTGATCCGCGGCCAGGGAACCGAATTCGATTCGCTGCGTGAATATGTCATCGGTGACGACGTTCGATCCATCGACTGGCGCGCCACCGCCCGGCGCGCAGACG
>JAVRPG010000098.1:0-2896 GCA_032162325.1 Mycobacterium sp.
CATGTTGGTCCACTTCGGCGCGTTTGCGTCCTCGAAGTCTGCCATGAAAATCTTCGCGCCCGAGTTCAGGGCGTTGATCACCATCTTGCGATCGGTCGGGCCGGTAATTTCCACGCGGCGGTCGGTAATGTCTTGCGGGATCGGCGCACAGGTCCACTCGCTTTCGCGGATGCGCCTTGTCTCCGCCAGGAAATCGAGCGTCTCACCTCGATCCAGCGCCGCCTGTCTTTGCTGGCGCCGCTCAAGGCATTCCACGCGGCGGCTGGCGAACGTCCGATGAAGCTTGGCGACGAACGCCAGGGCGTCCGTGGTAAGAATTTCCGCGAACGCAGGCGTGACGTCCCCGAGCACGTCGACGCCGGGAGGAGGTACGAGTTGAGATGAGGTGGTCATGATCGGCAGGTTCAGGGACAAGAATCGAACCCTCAGTTGAAAATCGCAGCCGCTCGGGTCCCTGCGCGGGAAAGAAACAAAGTTTCACCAGACCGATATGGTTTTCAGGAGCGGTGCACCAGTGGGGAAAAAGGTGGTAAGAGATAGTTCGGCGAAGATCGCATTGTCTCCTCCTTTTGAAGGAGACGCTCTTTATTTATCCTGCCGGCTTTGGCACCGACGACGGCGCGACGGCGAATATGGCTATCGCGACTAAAACGCCCGTGCCACTCAAGACCAGGGGCAGGGCAAGTCCTTGCCGCAGCACCAGGAGAGCCCCAAGCGCGGCGCCTCCAAACATCAACAGAACGGACGCGATGCGACGGCTGAGCCGAGGATTGCTGCCGCCACCCAGAGATGAGTCGGCAGCCAGGCCGGTTAAAGTGAGCGTGAGGACGGTGGTGGTAAGATCGGGCACGGCCAGTCGTCGCACAGTGGCGTTGCGCAGACCCATCGCCACGGCGGTCAGGATTATCATTGCGTAAAGATGCGATACCGGAGTCGCGGATTCGACGTTGAAGCCAGTTGCGACAAGCGCGGCGACAAAGAGCAGGATTGCTTCCGACGTGGCGACCGTAAGTATCCAACGGCGTCGTGCCGTGGCCATCGCCAGCCCAAGCCGGCCGCCGATGATCGCGCCAACGAGAAAGGCAATCAAGGAGGTTAAGGAGCGCGCAATGGAGAGCCCGGGCGTCCCGGCCACCGCGAAGGCAAGGAAGACGATGTTTCCCGTCATGTTCGCCGTGAAGATGTGTCCGAGACCGAGGAAGCTGACTGCATCAACCAGTCCTGTTACAAATGTCAGAACATGGAGCGCGACTGGCCGGCGGGAGTCGGAGGCCTTCTGTGATTCGTCGCTCATCGACTCAGGAGCTCTTGAGCAATTCAGCGCGGGATGCCCGAACTGATGCTCATTGCATTCGTTAGGCCAGGACGGAAGGGGTCAGCAGGTTCTCGATCTTCACCGGCAATTCGCGCACGCGAACACCTGTCGCGTGATAGGTGGCCGCGGTGATGGCGGCGGCGATCCCGGCCAGGCCGATCTCGCCGATCCCGCGCGCGCCGAGTTCGTTGATCTCCTTGTCGGGGAAGTCGAGGAAATGCACCTTGAGCTTGGGCACGTCGGCGTTCACCGCCACAATGTAGTCGGCAAGACTGCTGTTGATTGGTGCACCGCTCTGCTGGTCATAAGACGTGTGCTCGAAGAGCGCCATGCCGATTCCCATCACGACCGCGCCCTCGATTTGGTTTCGGCCGGCTAGCGGGTTAATAATGCGGCCCGCATCGATGACAGTCACGACCCGGCTGACGCAGAGCCGGGCGATCTCCGGCTGCCATGTGACTTCCACCAAGTGACAGGCGAACGAGTGCGTCGAGAACTTCGGTTTTTTCTCACGGGGCATCGCTTCGGATTTTCCGCTGCCTGTGACGAGGCGGACGTTGGCGCGCCGGAGCAAATCCGCGAACGGCACGCCCTTGGTGGGACCGTCAGCTTTCACAAAGACCCGACCGTTTTCGAATGCCAGATCGGTGGGCTGGCGCTTTTCGGACTGTGTTCCGGGTGTTGTCGCCGCCATCGTCAGCAGCGATGCGATTGCATGGTCAGCCGCGGCCAGGACAGCTGGGACGATCGATGCGGTCGCCTGCGAACCGCCCGAGGTGGGCCCAGCCGGAAGTTATGT
Organism: Mycobacterium sp.; assembly: GCA_032162325.1. Taxonomy (GTDB): domain Bacteria; phylum Actinomycetota; class Actinomycetes; order Mycobacteriales; family Mycobacteriaceae; genus Mycobacterium. The sequence continues at coordinate 2,115 of JAVRPG010000098.1, forward strand.
GTCGCCGAGCGCCACTTCAATTTTGTCGAGCGGCACACCGCTCTTTTGGGAGGCAAGCTGCGCGAGGATCGTGTAGGTGCCGGTGCCGATGTCCTGCGTGCCGCACGCGACGCGGGCGGTGCCATCGTCGCGGAGCTCCACAGTGGCCTCGGCCGCGGCCCGCGTCGCGATCCACGAGCCCCCAGCCATTCCCCAGCCCAGGATCAATCCGTCGCGCTTCATCGAGCCGACCTCGGGGTTGCGCTTCGACCAGCCGAACTTCTCCGTGCCGAGCTCGAAGCACTCGAGCAAATGGCGTGACGAGAATGGAATGCCCAATCCCTCGTCGATCTTCGGCTCGTTGAGGACGCGCAGCCGAACGGGATCGATCTTGAGTTGATCGGCCAGTTCGTTCATGGCCGACTCGGTTGCGTAGAGCCCGGGGACAGCGCCTGGGCCGCGCATGGAGGACGTTGCTCCGATATTGCGCCTGGCGCGGCCGAACTTTACTCGAAGGTTCGGCACGCTGTATTGGAACGGCGTGGCCTCGCCGCAATCTTCGTGGTGAATATCGAGGATTGAGCGATGGTAAACGTAGTCGTGCTGGAGCGAGACGAGCTTGCCTTCGGGTGTGGCGCCCAGCCGCACCCGCTGCTGGGTGCGGGCGCGATGACCGACCGACTGGAACATCATTTTTCGACTGAGGACGAGCTTAACCGGTTTCCCAAGCTGCCGCGCCGCCGCGGCGGCGAGCGGGCAATGTGTCCATGGCCATAGCTTACTGCCAAAGCCCGAGCCAACGA